>VBCJ01000183.1 GCA_005884335.1 Betaproteobacteria bacterium
CGAGGCGCAGCTCAAGCGCGCGGATGCCGATACCTGCGTGCTCACCGAGTCGGCCGGCGCGCGCCGGCGGCTGCTCGAGCGCTGGCTGAGGCCGGGCCGTGGCTGAAGCGCTCACCTTCTAGACGCATTCCTCGCTGCGCAGATCAAGCTTGACAAAGCCGCGGCCTCCGGCAATACTAAACCTTATGGTTAAGTATTTGGACGAGCCGCTCGATGCCGTCTTCGCGGCGCTCGCCGACCCGACGCGCCGCGAGGTCGTCAAATTGCTCGCTCTGGGCAGCCGCCCTGTCACGGAACTCTCGCGGTCGTTCGCAATGTCCCTGCCGGGATTCATGAAGCACCTGCACATCCTCGAGGGGGCGGGGCTCATCAAGCGGGAAAAGGAAGGCAGGGTCGTGAGTTGCACCTTGTCTTCAGACCCGATGAAAAAGGCGTCGGCCTGGCTCGACCACTACCGCGAATTCTGGGAGAAGCGGCTCGACGCGCTCGCCCGATTTCTGTACCACCAAGAGGAGACTCACCAATGGCAAACACCAAAACACAGGAGCGACCGTCGCTCTCGATCGTCCGCAAGCTCGATGCAGCGCCGGGGAAAGTCTGGCGCGCGATCACCGAACCGGAAATGCTGAAGAAATGGATGGCTCCAGCCGACGACTTCAAGATCCCGACGGCCGAGACAGACCTGCGTGTCGGCGGGCGCTATCACATCGTGATGCATGCGCCCGACGGCGAGGTGCACGACGTGAGCGGCGCGTATCGCGAAGTCGTGGCGAACAAGAAGCTCGTCTATACCTGGGCGTGGAAAAGCACGCCCGAGCGCGAGTCGATCGTGACGATCGAGCTGCGCGCCGCGGGCAGCGGCACCGAGCTGACGCTCAAGCACGAGCAGTTCGCGGACAGCGAAGCGCGCGACCGCCATCAGCATGGATGGATGGGATGCCTTGCACGGCTGGAAAAGGCCGTGGCCGCGCAAGCGCCATCTGAGCAAGGAGAAGGAGTTCACGCGCCTGCGCGACGAGCTCTCCCGCGAGCGCCGGGAGCTGCCCTGGGTCAGGGTCGAAAAGAATTACGTCTTCGATACCGGAAGGAGTATTCGCGAGACATAGTCTCGGCGTAAAATCCCGGGCTGAATCGTCGCAATTCAGCCCGGATGAACGCCCCCGACCAGACCGCTCTCGCCGTCAGCTACGCCGACGTCGCCGCCGCCGCGGAGCGGCTCGCCGGCCAAGCGCACCGCACGCCGGTTTTGACTTCGCACACCGTCAACGAGCGCACCGGCGCCGAGGTGTTCTTCAAGTGCGAGAACTTCCAGCGCATGGGCGCGTTCAAGTTCCGCGGCGCCTACAATGCGATGTCGCGGCTGGCCCCCGATGAACGCAAGCGAGGCGTCCTCGCCTACTCCTCAGGCAACCACGCGCAGGCGGTGGCTCTCGCAGGAAAGCTCCTCGGCGTCCGCGTCACGATCGTGATGCCGGCAGACGCACCGGCTGTGAAGCTCGAGGCGACCCGCGGCTACGGCGCCGAGGTCGTTCTCTACGACAAGCACAAGGAAGTGCGCGAGGAGGTCGCCGAGCGCGTCGCGCGCGAACGCGATCTCCCCGTGGTCCCGCCTTTCGATCATCCCCACGTGATCGCAGGGCAGGGCACCGCGGCGAAAGAGCTAATCGAGGACACGGGGCCGCTCGATTATCTTTTCGTACCGTGCAGCGGCGGCGGGCTGATCTCGGGCTGCGCGGTGGCGGCCTCGCATCTCGCGCCCGGCTGCAAGGTGATCGGCGTGGAGCCCGAGGCGGGCGACGACGCGACGCGCTCGTTCAAGACGAAGACGCTGCAGAGCTGCCACAACCCGGACACCATTGCCGACGGGGCGCGCACCCACTCGCTCGGGCGGCTCACCTTTCCGCTGGTGCTGCGCTACGTGCACGACATGGTCACGGTGAGCGACGCGGAACTCGTCCGGGCGATGTTTTACCTGTGGGAGCGGATGAAGATCGTGGTCGAGCCGACGGGCGCCCTCGGCGCGGCGGGCCTCTTCGAGCGCAGACTTCCGGTGGCCGGCAAGCGCGTCGGCGTGATCCTCTCCGGCGGCAACGTCGATCTGAAGCTGCTCGCCCGGTTCGTGTGATTTTGCGGGAACGGCGCTCTCGGTCATGACGCCGCACATCGATCTCCAAGCCAAAGCGTTCGCCGAGTTCCGGTTCTACGAGGAGCTCAACGACTTCCTCGCGGCGGAGCTGCGAAAGAGGGCGTTCCAGATGCGCATCGACCGCGCCCGCTCGGTGAAGGACGCGATCGAATCGGTCGGGGTCCCTCACACCGAAGTGGATCTCGTGCTGGTCGACGGCGCGTCCGTCGCCTTCGAGCACGTCTTACGCGGCGGCGAACGCGTCGCGGTCTATCCGGTGTTCGAGCGCCTCGACATCGCGCCCGTCGTGCACTTGCGGCCGTCGCCGCTTCGCGAAACGCGGTTCGTACTCGATACCCATCTGGGCAAGCTGGCGCGGCATCTGCGCCTCGCAGGCTTCGACAGCCTGTGGGAAAACGACTACGGCGACGAGGAGATCGTCGCGCTCTCGGTGGCGCAGAAGCGGGTGATCCTCACCCGGGACAAGGGGATCCTGAAGCGCCGCGCCGTGCTGCGCGGCTACTTCGTGCGCGAGATCGAGTCGGAGAGGCAGTTCTGCGAAGTGGCGCGCGCATTCCAGCTGGAACGCTCATTGAAGCCCTTCAGCCGCTGCCGGGTGTGCAACGCGGCGCTGCGCGAGGCTCCGAAGGAATCCGTGCGCAGGCGCGTGCCGGAAGCGGTGTGGAAGCAGCTCGATGCGTTCACCGAATGCCCGCAGTGCGGGCGGATATTCTGGCGGGGCACGCACTACGAGCGCTTGAGCCGCGTCCTGCAGTTGGCCGCGGCGCCGGGCGCGATCGGGTCTCCTTGAGCGATCCGACCTGCCGGTCCGCTCAGCTGCGAAGCCCAGCCGCGCTTGACTTACCGCGCCTACCCGCGGCATGATTTACGGCAACGCCCGGCCTCGGCAGAGGACCCTTACAACGGGCGAATTGAATTCCCTGACGAACCCCGCGGCTGAGGGTATCCAAGGGACTTAAATAGTTTCACCCAATGCGGAGGTAACCATGAATCGACGCTTCTTCGGCGGTTTGCTGGGCGCAATCTTCTCGACCGCGCTTTGCGCGGGCACCCTCGTCAACAACTCGGACGGACTCCCGCAGGCCACTGGCGTCGCCGACGGCTACGCGCTGGTGATCTTCTCCCAGCCGCCGCTCGCCGACTGGCCCAACGCCGCGCGGTACACGAACGGCAAGCTCGACTTCACGGCGGGGGCCAATGGCCAGTACCGGGCATCGCTCGCCCACGCGCGCAACGACTTCCGGCAATGGCTCAAGTCCACCGGTTTGCTTTCGCAAGTGATCCGCGAGTACGACACGGTGCTGAATGGCGTCGCGGTGCAGCTCAACGGCGCGAGCCTGGACTCGCTTAAAGCGGGCCCCGGGGTTTCGCTGGTCGAGCCCAGCCTGACCTACGCGCCCACCATGAACCGTTCCGTCGGCGTAATCAACGCACCCGCCGCTTGGACGGCGGTCGGAGGAGTCGCGAACGCGGGCGCGGGCATCAAGATCGGCGTCCTCGACACCGGCATCGACCAGACCCATCCGTTCCTCACCGACAATACGCTCACGCCGCCCG
>VBCJ01000184.1 GCA_005884335.1 Betaproteobacteria bacterium
CGGCGCCGCGGCCGCTCGATTCTCCGCTGTCACCGAGCGATGGTTCGTCTCGTCGCGATCACCGTTTTTCAGCAGGCTCGTTCGCGACGCGACAGGCCCGTTCGTCCCCCTCGGCCGGCTAACATCGGGTAATGATCGTCGAGGTTGTCTCAGTAAAGACCCGATTTAATGGGGAGTATTGATCCGGTGGCGGGGCTTGTCAACGGGGGCTTTCTCGTGGCCACGCCGGTCGCGTGGTGGGCAGGTGAACGATCTACTCAGAGAGCGGCTGGCCGATCGTCTCCGCGCACTACTCCTCGCTGAAGGAGGTCGCCGGGCTGGTCTATTGCTTTGCCGCGAACTGACGGAAATCAGCACGCGCATTGAAACCCCTCTTCGGAGGGGTTTCTTTTTTCCAGCGGGCGCAGTTTACTGCGCCTTCGCTTTGAGAGCCGCGAGCTCGGCCTCGCTGCGCACGGTCATGACGCCCATCTGGCTGGTGCGGTAGACCGGCACCACCACCGATATCTTGTCGCCGCGCTCGTGCAGCGCGATGTGGCGGATTTCCGTGCCGCGCACCGGCAGATCGAAGATGGTCCAGGTGTTGGTGGCCGGATCGAGCCTGACGATGCAGTCCGCGGTCCACAGGTTGCCCCAGACGTTGTGCTTGCTGTCGACCGCGATGTGATAGGCCTGCATCGCGGGATCCGGCAGCGGGACGATCGTCGTCTCGAGGGTCTTGGTGTTGATCTTCGCCCACGACGACCCGTAGGAATTGCCCACCCACAGGAGGTCGGCGTTCTTGTCGGTGCCCATGCGGCGCGGACCCTGCGACCACGGCAGGGGAACGTTGAAGCCCAGGTCGCTGACGGTTTCGTAGAAGGCGCGGTCGTCGCCGAACAGGCGATCGACCTTGACGTCGGGCATCTTGATCGCCGTCGCCTTGCCGGTGGCCACATCGCCCCTGTAGACGGTATCCATCGCCATCTGCGCCCACCAGCCGTTGCCGTCGCGATCGCCGGCCGCGCCGTAGGTTGCGCCCGAGCCTCTCGGATTTTTCTCGGGAATGCTCGACTTGAACTCCGTGAACTTCTCGGCCACCGGATCGAAGCGCACCGCACCGCTGGGCGTGGACGCCCAGATCATGCCCTTGCCGTCCACGTCTATGGTGACCGCGCCGCCCACCGGGGCCATGCTTTCCGGAGTCTGGTAGATCGTGATCTTCTCGGTGGCGGTGTCGAGCTTGCCGAGCGCGCGTCGGCCCGGGTTGATGTCGAACCAGAGGTTGCCCGCGCGGTCGCGCGCAAGCCCGTGCGAGGTGGCGGCCAGTCCGTTCTTCGCGTCGGCCTTCAGGTACTTGACCGCGCCCGTCACGGGATCGACCTTGCCGATCGACACGCCGCGGTTGGGGTTGTTGCTGGTGAAGTAGATCGTGCCGTCCAGGCCCAGTGCGCCGTCGTGCGGCAGCTGGCCCATTTTCGACGTGGTGCCGAGCGACCAGTCGGTGCCGTCGTTCGGGTTGTAGCGGGTGCCGATGCCCGCATCGGGATTGAGGGGCAGGTCGTAGAGCGTCCACACGGCGCGCGCCGCCTCGCCCGTGGGCCGCGGGCGCGGCGCCACCTTCATCGACGATTCGCCCGGACCGCGCGCGCGCGCGAGGTAGGCGGCGAGCGGCTTCTGGTGGCGCTCCATGATCTGGTTCGCCTTCGCGTTCGGCCCCGGATAGACGCCGGTGACCGGCACGACCTTCATCAGGTCGATGATCTTGCTCCAGCCGGCCTCGTCGAAGCGGAATTGCAGCGCGTAGCTCGTCGAGTGGCAGCCGGTGCAGTTGTTCATGAAGATCTTCTTGGCGCGGGCGTCCTCCGCGCTCGCCTCGGGCAATGCCGCGACCATCATCTCGCCGGGCAACTGGCGGAAGCGCCGCTCGGGGTCGGTCATCTCCTGCAGCGTGAAATCCGCTCGGCGCGCCGCGGACAGGTCGACGGCGCTTTTGCTCATTTCGAAGCCGAGCGCTTGCGCCCACACGCGGTACTTGCCCGCGGGCAAGGGTGGGAAATAATAATTGCCCGCGGCGTCCGTGTAGACGCTGGTGGCGATGGTGGAGCCCTCCAGCTTGGCCGAGACCGTGACACCTTCGAGCTTCTGGCCGGAACGCGATGTGACCGCGCCGCTCAGCGACTGATCGGCCGCGTGGGCCGCGCTCGCCGCGAGCACGGATGTTGCGCAGGCGAGGAGTGAAGCGAGTACCTTGCTCATCGGGATTCTCCTGGAACAGTTCTCAGATAAGCGATGATGGCGTCGATCTCACTGGGCTTGAGGTAGTACTTGAACGCC
>VBCJ01000206.1 GCA_005884335.1 Betaproteobacteria bacterium
GGAAATCATCGCCGAGCTGAAATCCGGCCGCATGGCCGTGCTCGTCGACGACGAGGATCGCGAGAACGAGGGCGACCTCATTTTCGCCGCCGAGTTCGTCACTGCGGAAAAAGTCAATTTCATGGCGAAGTTCGGCCGCGGCCTCGTCTGCATGCCGATCACCGAGGCGCACGCCGAGCGTCTGAACCTCTTGCCGATGGTGGCGCGCAACCGCTCGGTGCACGGCACCAATTTCACGGTGTCCATCGAAGCGGCCTCCGGCGTGACCACGGGCATTTCCGCGGCCGACCGGGCGCACACCATCAAGGTGGCGGCTTCCTCCAAGGCGACGCCCGCGGACATCGTCCAGCCGGGCCACGTGTTCCCGCTCATCGCGCAAGCAGGCGGGGTGCTGGTGCGCGCCGGGCACACCGAGGCCTGCTGCGACCTCGCGCAGCTCGCCGGACTTCACCCGGCGGCGGTGCTGTGCGAGATCATGAAAGACGACGGGAGTATGGCGCGGCTGCCAGACCTCATCGAATTCTCGAAACATCACGGGCTCAAGATCGGCTCGATCGCCGATCTCATCCACTTCCGAAGCCAGAACGAATCGCTCATCAAGCGCGTGACCGAGCGCGTGATCGAGACGCGCTTCGGACCGTTCCGGCTCATCGCCTACCTGGAAAAGATCAGCGGGGAGACCCAGCTCGCGCTCGTCCGCGGCGAGATCACGCCCGATAAGGAGACGCTGGTGCGTGTGCACGCGCCGCTCTCCATGCTCGACCTGCTCGAGGCCGGGCCCCGGGCGCACTCATGGTCGGTGCCCGACGCGCTCGAGCGCATCGCCGCCGAGGGCAAAGGCGTCATGGTGCTGCTCAACTGCGCGGAGAGCGCGTCCCAGCTCATCGAGCGCGTCGCTTCGCCTGAACGGCCCGAAGGGCCGTCGAAGATGGATTTCCTCACCTACGGAATCGGAGCGCAGATCCTGCGCGATCTCAGGGTCGGCAAGATGCGCCTCATGGCCTCGCCCCGCAAGATGCCGAGCATGGCCGGGTGGGAGCTGGAGATCGCGGGCTACGTCGAAAAGGCCGCCAAGGCGCGGGACGGTTGATGGCGGAGATCGAGCCCGACTCGAGCGGCGAGGGCCTGCGCGTCGGGATCGTGCGCTCGCGCTTCAACGAGCGCATCGGCGTCGCAATGCTCGAAGCCTGCCGCAAGCGGCTCGGGGAATTGCGCGTGACCGCCCTCACCGTGATCAGCGTGCCCGGCGCGCTCGAAGCGCCGCTCGCCCTGCAGAAGCTCGCCAACACGGAAAAGTACGACGCGCTGATCGCGCTTGGCGCGGTCATACGCGGCGAGACGCACCATTTCGACGTCGTTGCGAACGAATCCGCTTCGGGCCTCATGCAGGTACAACTCGACAGCGGCATCCCGGTCGCAAACGGCATTCTCACCACCGACACCGAGGAACAGGCGAAGGCGCGCGCTGCGCAAAAAGGCCGGGACTGCGCCGAGGTCGCCGTGGAAATGGCGAACCTCTCCAAGAGCATCGCGAAGAGCCACAAATGAAATCGGCGCGGCGC
>VBCJ01000207.1 GCA_005884335.1 Betaproteobacteria bacterium
GGCGGTCCTGGGGGTGGGCGACGACTGCGCGCTTCTCCGGCCCGACCCCGGCATGCTGCTCGCCGTTTCGACCGACATGCTCACGGCCGGAATCCATTTCTTCCCGGGCGCCGAGCCGGGGAAGCTCGGGCACAAGGCGCTGGCGGTCAACCTCTCGGATCTCGCCGCGATGGGCGCAGGCCCGCGCTGGGCCACGCTCGCGCTTGCGCTGCCCGAGGCGGACGAGAAGTGGATCGCCGCGTTCGCGCAAGGGTTCTTCCGGCTCGCTGACCGCTGGAAAACCGAGCTCATCGGCGGGGACACGACCCGAGGACCCCTCGCGATCTCGGTCACCGTGATGGGCGAGGTGCCGGCGGAGCTCGCGCTCAAGCGCGACGCGGCGTGCGCCGGGGACGATATCTGGCTCTCGGGCGCGACCGGGGAGGCGGCGCTCGCGCTCGCCCACTTGAAGGGGCGCGTGAAGCTCGAAGACGCGGCGCTCGAAGCCTGCCTCACCCGGCTGCACACGCCCGAGCCGCGCGTCGATCTCGGCGTGCGGCTGCGCGGTCTTGCGCGCAGCGCGATCGATGTTTCCGACGGCCTGCTCGCCGATCTCGGCCATATCTTGGAAGCGTCCCGCGTGGGCGCGGAACTCGCCTGGGAGAACCTCCCGCGGGCGAGGGCGATCGCCGGCTGCCCGGACAAGGCGCTCGCCGACGATTGCCTGCTCGCCGGCGGCGACGATTACGAGCTGCTGTTCACCGCGTCGACGTTCAAGCGCGTGCAGATCGAAGCCGTGGGAAAGGACCTCGAAATCCCGCTCGCCCGCATCGGCGTCGCCGTTGCGGGCGATCCGGTGGCGTGGCTGCGCGACGCCCGGGGCAAGCTCGTTTCCAGTCCGCGCAAGGGCTTCGATCACTTCGCATGATCCTGCGGCCCGCCCCCGGCTTCGTCTTCGCCCACCCG
>VBCJ01000256.1 GCA_005884335.1 Betaproteobacteria bacterium
CTCGGTGATCCTCGCCTCGGCTGAAACGAAGAAGCGCTTCGAGACCGAGGGCGGAGAAGCCGCGCAGATGAGCCCGGAGGAGTTCGGCCGCTTCATCGCCTCCGAGACGGTGAAATGGGCGAAGGTGGTGAAGGAAGCCGGCATCAAGCCGGAGTAGGAATCATAGCCGACCTCGCCCGGTTGCTCGCCGGCTGCTGCGCGGCGATCGCCTGCTCGCTCGGACCGACGGCGGCCCAGGAGCCCGCTGCGGAACCGAAAGCTCCGCTGTCTGTGGAGTCTGTGGCGTCTTCCGCAGGGAAAATCCCTTCATTCGCCGAGCTCGAGGCGGCCGGGGCCGTCATCGGCGAGGTGCGGATCGACAACCGCAACATCTTCGACCTCGCCGACGAGAAGGAAAACGGCATCCTCTACCGCGCCGCCAATGCGTTGCACATTCAAACGCGCGCCTCGGTCATCAGGCGCCAGTTGCTGTTCAAGCCCGGCGAGCGCGTCTCGGCCCGCCTCATCGAAGAGACGGAGCGCCTGATGCGCTCGAACCGGATTTTTTACGATGTAAGCATCGTGCCTGTCGGTTACCGCGACGGCGTGGTCGATATCGAAGTCAGGACGCGCGATACCTGGACGCTGGAGCCCGGCGTGAGCGCCAGCCGCGCGGGGGGCGTCAACAAGACCAGTTCCACCCTGCGGGACACCAACGCCCTCGGCACCGGCGTTCTCATCGGTGCCAGCCGCTTCACCGATGCCGATCGCAGCGGAACCGAGTACAAGGTCTCGCTGCCCCACGCGTTCGACGGCTGGACCGCGATCGACTACTCGCACTCCCGGCTCAGCGACGGCCAGAGCAACGCGATGTCGATTGCGCGGCCGTTCTACGCCCTGGACACGCGCTGGGCGGCCGGGTTCTCGACCTCCACCGACACTCGCATCGACTCCCAATTCAGCAACGGGGCGAAGGTCGCCCAGTTTCGCCACAGGCAGGACACGGCCGAGACGTTCGGAGGCTGGTCCGCGGGCCTAGTGAACCACTGGACACACCGCTATTCCGTTGGCTTCAGCTACCTGAAGGACACCTACAAGGACGAACCGGGTCTTACGGCTCCCGTCCCATTTCCCCTGGATCAGACGCTCGCCGCCCCGTTTTTACGCTACGAGCTCGCGCACGACAACTACGAGAAGGTCAAGAACCGGGACCTGATCGAGCGTCCGGAGTACTTCGCGATGGGAACCCAATCGAACATTCAGCTGGGTCGCTCGCTCACGGGCCTCGGTTCGACGCAAAACCTCTGGCTCTACTCCGCCACTGCGAGCGACGGCTTTCGGCTTCCATCGAACCAGGTCTTGCTGGGGTCGGCCTCGGTCGCCGGGCAGGCCGGCTACGCGCCGCTCGACCGGCAAATGACGAGCGGCTCGATTCGATACTATGGCCGCCCGGACCGCCGGACCCTGACGTTCTTCTCTCTCTCCGGGGACACCGTCAAGGATCCCAACCTTGCCGCGCAGCTGGTGCTCGGGGGCGACACCGGCTTGCGCGGGTATCCGCGGAACTACCAGACCGGCGACCGCCGCGTGCTGCTCAACGTCGAGGAACGCGTCTATACCGACTGGTACCCGTTCCGCCTGATCCGCGTGGGGGGCGCGGTGTTCTACGACCGGGGCCGGGCCTGGGGCGGCCCCGGCGAAAGCCCCTCGAGCGCGGGCTGGCTGAGCAACGTCGGCTTTGGCCTGCGCTTTCTGAGCACGCGCTCAGCCTTCGGGAACGTTCTGCACGTCGACTTCGCCTTCCCACTGAACCGCGATCCGAGCATCAAATCGTTTCAGTTCCTGGTCACGACCAAGCTCTCGCTTTGAGGCGCTCAGAACGAATGCCCGATACGCACGTAGCCTTCCGTCCTGCCGGGTGCCTCGAACCCCTTTGCCACGCCTGCGCGCAACTGCAAGCCGAACAAATATCCGAAGCGTACTTCCGAGAGCAGCTCGATGCCCGCGCCCTTGTACCAGCGCTGCGGATCGTTGTCCCAAGCCGCTCCGGCCTCGGTGAATACGCTCATCGAGATCCGGTTCAGTCCCACCGGCGGCACCATGAAATGCCGGTCGACGTCGGAGATCGGAATCCGCCACTCGAGCGTCACCAAGCTCGCATGGTGCCCCGTGAGCACCGCCTCGCCGCTCCGGTAGCCGCGCAGCGGAAACTCGCGCAGGTTGAGCACGGGAAGCACAAACGCGTCCTCTGAAAAGAGCGGGCCTACGCCGCCCAACTGGATCGGCTCGGCCTGAGGTTGCGAGTACGCCTGGTTCCAGCGCAGCGACACCACCGTCTTGCCGGCAGGCAGGTGAGCGCGCCAGTCGCCCCGGTAGAAATTGCCCGAGTACGCGCCGTGCAAACCGTTCGAGGTCTCGGCGAAGAGCCGGAGGTTCTGCCCCTGGCTCGGGCCTTCCGAAAGGAGCTGCTGGCGGCGCGTATCGACTCCGGCGACGAGCCCTACGACGCGCTCGTCGCGAGAGGCCGACGTGCCCGCGGCGAGGTCGTGCAGGATTTCCCGATCCAGCGCACCGCCCAGTCCCCAGTAGGTGCGCGTGCCGAAGGAAAGATGCCGCCACAGCGAGACCCATTGCGCGGTCTCGTTGATGGTGTAGGCCTTGACGTCCGCGCCGGTGAACGCCTGGTTGTTGCTTGCGCTCGCCTTGACCGTCATCCAGCGGTTCAGCAGCAGGCCGTGCCGATTGTCGTAAACGTAGGCGGCGCTTCCCAGCGCCTGGTGCTGGGTGATCTCGTACATAGGCGCAATCGCGTAGCGGTGAAGTCCCAGCGCGTCCTGGCCGAAGGTCTGCACGCCGAGCGCTAAGGCGCCGTCGGCGTAATAGAGCGCCGGGAACCACCAGCGCGGGAGAAGCGAAGCCCACGGCGAGTAAGGCCGGTCGCTGCCGGGGGGCTGGCCGGCGCGGCGCTCGCCCGACGAGGAGGGCTCGACCGGAGCAGGCGCCGCCGCTTCGCGAACCTCGAGCGGCGCATCGGGCAGGCCGTGCACCCGCAGCACGTCGCCGTCGGCCTCAATTGTGGTGAGCAGCATTTCACCGGCGACGGGTGAACTGATTTCGCGTACGCCGTTCAGCGCCTCCGTCCATCGCGCCAGGCGCCGCTCGCCGCGCTGCCAGGACCAGACGTTGTCCACGTTGCCGTAGTCGGCCACGAAGTAGATCTGGTCCGCGGATTCACCGAACCGCGGGGAATGCTTGACCGCCCGGTCGGTGACGAGGACCTGCGCTTTGCCGCCCGCGATTTCGACGAGCGACCAGCGCTCATCGCGCAGACTCGTCACGACGACCGCTTGGTCCCGAGCCGCGAGACCCGTCAGCGCCTCGCCCGGTGCGGCTCGATAGAGGGAGCGCTCGATCTCGCCCGATGGGTTCAGCACGACGACTTCCGCCTCGCCGTTCACCACCCGAAGCGCGACGATGCGGCCGTCCTCGAGCAGCGCGGCAAAGCGAAAGCGTCCGCACGCGGTCAGCCGATTCAGGCCGCCGCCGGGTTCGAGCCTATACAGGTCGTAGTAATAGCTGTAGTTCTTGCAGATCTCGAGCTGGGCGAGCAGCAGGTCCCCGCGGGGCGACACGGAGAGGCGCGTCCCGGGCTCCACTGTGCGAACGACTTCGGCGTCACCGCCCGAGGTCTGGCGCATCAGCCTCGGCCGCGTGTAACCGTCGCCCTGCACGTACCAGCGCTCCCCGTGGGGCGTGACGAGCGGGCTTGTGAGCGACCACGCCTGCACGGCGATTTCCCCGCCCTCATCGGGCTGCTTGCCGGGTTCCTCGGCCTTGGGCGCAAAGCGCGCCCCGAGCCATTCGTAGTATTCGAGCCATAGCTCGTCCATGGCCTTTCCGGTGACTGCCTGCGGAGCGCTATGCACCCGGAACGGAAACCAGCGGCCGCTGTAGTTTTCGACGTACTTGGGGATCGCGTCCGGGCCGTAGCGCTCGGCGAGGAAAAAGAAGAAATAGCTGCCGTAAAGATAATCCCGGTTGAGCGGAAAGCCGCGCCCTCCGGCGTTCACTTCGCGTAGCGAACGGAACCCGCGGGCGTTTTCCGCGCGCATCTGGGCTTCGAAATGGCTCTGCCCGAGGCGGCCGTACCCCTTGTTCCAGTCGGACTCCGAATAGACGGCAAGGCCTTCGGTCAACCAACGGGGCTCCAACAGATTTGGAAACGCGCTCGGAAGGAGCGGAAAGAAAATAGTGGGCAAGACGAGAAATCGGCCGAATATTCTCCGAAAGACGAGCGGCGGGCCCTTTGCCTTATCCAAATGAACGACGTGGGTGAATTCGTGCGTGAGCACCAGTTCCAGCCACTCGCGGTTCTGCAGCAGCTCGCCTTCGTCGGGCGGCGACAGGATGATGCCGATGAAATTGAACGGGTAAGGCGAGGCATACCCGTTCGAAAAATCGAGCGAATCGAGCACCACGATTTGCGTGCGTGACTCGGGCTCCCATTTCAGCCAGCCGGTGACGCGCGGATAGACGGATTCGGCGACCTCAGCCACCGTCTGGGCCTGCGCAAGGGTGTGCTCGGCGAAATGCACCGAGAAATGCTCGGTGTCGAGCGTGCGCCAGCGAAGCGAGGGATCCACGAACTGCGCCTCGGCCCTGAGCCCCCACGCGAGCAGGACCGCTGCCCCGGCGTGCAAGAAAGGTTTCATGTCTTTCGCAGAGATTCGACCCCGCCGGATGATACCGGATTGCACTACAATTGCGACCACTCCAAAGCGCTTCGGATTCCACATGGACCTTCGGCGACTCGGCCTCCTGATCCTCGCGCTCGCGTGCCTCTCGCAGGCGCGGGCGGCGCCCTTCGCCTATGTCCCCAACGAGCGATCGGGTACCGTGTCGGTGATCGACACGGCGAGCGACCAGGTCGTGGCCACCATCAAGACCGGCGGCAAGCCGCGCGGCATCGCCGCCAGTCCCGACGGCAGGCGGCTCTACGTGAGCAACCAGCCGACCGGCTCGCTCGTGGTCGTGGATCTCGCCGCGCGCGAAATATCCGAGCAGATCCCGGTAGGAAAATCGCCCGAAGGCGTCGCAATCTCCCGTGACGGCGCGTGGATCGCCGTGGCGGTGGAGGAAAACAACAGCGTCGCGCTGGTCCGCGCGGCGGCGCCGCGCGAGCTGACGAGCGTGAGAGTCAGCGGGCAAAACCCCGAGCACGCGGTGTTCAGTCCAGACGGCAAATGGCTGTACGTCAGCGCTGAAGACGGCGCGGTGGTCGACGTGATCGACGTCGCGAAGCGCAGCGCGGTCAAATCGATCACGGTCGGCGAGCGCCCGCGCGGCATCGGCTTTCTTCCCGACGGAAGCCGCGCCTACGTGGCGGCGGAGAATTCCGACCGCGTCTACGTGATCGACTGCGAGCGCGCCGAAGTGATCGCCGTCATTGCCGCGGGCAAACGCTCCAACGGAATCGCGGTGCGGCCCGACGGCAAGGTCGTGTTCGTTTCGAACGGCGGCGACGCTTCGGTTTCGGCGATCGACGTCGCTTCCGGAAAAATCACCGCGACCGTTCCCGTCGGCCAGCGCCCCTGGAACATGGCATTGACTCCGGACGGGAAAAAACTCTACGTCGCCAACGGCCGCTCCAACTCCGTGTCGGTGATCGACGCCGAGGCGATGACCTGGTTGCGCGATGTTCCGGTGGGCGAAGCGCCCTGGGGCGTAGTGGTCCGCTGATCTACTGAGTGACGCCGGCCTTGCGGAGCAGTTGCTCAGTTTCCTTGTGTCCGCCCTCGATCGCCATCGCGAGCGCGGTCTTGCCGCGGTTGTCGCGCGCGCTGGCATCGGCGCCGCGCTCGAGCAGCAGCTTCACCGTGCCCGTGTGGCCGTAGGCCGCCGCCCACATCAACGCGGTGAGATCGTTGTGATACGCGGCGCGGGAGCTCTCGCCGCTGGCGAGGAGCAGTTCGACCACCTCGGTGTGCCCAAGACCGGCGGCGTAAACCATGGCCGTTTTTCCGACCCGGTCCACCGGCGCGCGTTCTGCGCCTTTTTCAAGCAGCACTTTCACGAGCTCCGCGTTGCCCGAGAAACTCGCCGCCATCAATGGCGTCACGCTTGAAAGGTTGGCGAGATTCACGTTCGCGCCCCTTTCGACGGCGAGCCGCGCCACGTCTTTGTAGCCGTTCTTCAGCGCGATCAGGAGCGGCGTGTCGCCCAGGCGGTTGCGGGAGTTCACCGCCGCACCGTCCTCCAGCAGACGCTTTGCCGCGGCGAGGTCGCCTTGCCGCGCTGCAACAAGAATCTGGGCGTTGGGGGAAAGATCCTGTGCGCCTGCCGAAACGGGTGCGAGCAGGCAGAGCGATAAAGCCAACTTGCGGATCAACGTCCTTCTCCGGATTTCACGTCGGTGGCGCGCCTGACGATTGCCCACCTTGCCTGATCGTACCTTTGTTCCTATAGTAACCATCTATC
Organism: Betaproteobacteria bacterium; assembly: GCA_005884335.1. Taxonomy (GTDB): domain Bacteria; phylum Pseudomonadota; class Gammaproteobacteria; order Burkholderiales; family SG8-39; genus VBDM01. The sequence goes on from VBCJ01000256.1 coordinate 6,457, forward strand.
CCGGCTCGCGCCACGCAGCCGTTTCGGCAAATCTGAACAACACTCAACAATCGCAAGGAGGATTCATGCGCACCCGTCTCCGTTTCTTCATTGCCGCAGGCCTCAGTTCGCTCGCATTCGGCAGCGTTCAGGCCCAGGAGGTCAAGGGCGGAACCACCACTGCAGGAGCGCCGATGTCTCCGTCGCTCGTGCCGGTGACCCAGGCGATGCTCGATGCCTCTGCCGGCGACGGCCTGAATCATCTGCATCCGAACAGCAATTACGAGCAGACCCGTTACTACCCCGCGACTCAGATCGGCACGGGCAACGTGGACAAGCTCAAGACCGTGTTCACGTTCCAGACCGCGGTGCTCGAGTCGATGGAAACCTCACCGCTGGTGGTGAACGGCGTGATGTTCCTTACCACTTCGTACAACCACGTCTATGCGATCGACGCGGTGACCGGGCGCGAATTCTGGCACTACAAGCACAAGATGGGGCCGATCACGACTTTCTGCTGCGGCCCGAACAACCGCGGCGTCGCCGCGTACGAGGGCATGCTCTACATGGGCACGCTCGACGCCAAGCTCGTGGCGCTCGACGCCAAGACAGGCAAGGTCGCCTGGGAGGTCCAGATCGCCGATCCGGAGAAGGGCTACTCCGAGACCATGGCACCGACCGCGGTGGAGGGCAAGGTGCTGATCGGCACCAACGGCGGCGAGTACGGCATCCGCGGCTTTCTCAAGGCGTTCGACGCCAAGACCGGCAAGCTCGTGTGGACGTTCTATACGATTCCCGACAAGGGGCACGAAGGCGTGTGGGCGGAGAACGACGCTACCGGCCGCAACATGAAGCGGGACATCGCGGCGGAAAAGAAGCAGTTCGCCGGGAAGGGCGGCGCCTTCTACCAGACGCTCGGCGGCGGCGTATGGATGACGCCCGCGGTCGACCGCAAGACCAAGATGGTGTTTTTCGTCGCCGGCAATCCCTCGCCCGACCTCTACGGCACGGATCGTCCCGGGGACAACCTGTACACCGACTCGATGGTCGCAATCGATCTGAACACCGGCAAGTACAAGTGGCACTTCCAGTACGTCGCGCACGACGTATGGGACCTCGACGCCGTCAGCCCGCCGATCCTGACGCAGGCCAGGGACAAGGACGGCAAGACGGTCGACGTCGTGATCCACGGCGGAAAGACCGGCCACGTCTACGTGCACGAGCGCGGCACGGGCAAGCTGATCCGCTTTTCGGAAGCGATGATCCCGCAGGAAAACATGTGGGTGCTGCCGACCGCGCAGGGCGCGCGCATGCTGCCGGGCGCGAACGGCGGGGTCGAGTGGTCGCCGATGGCCTTCAGCCCGAAAACGCGTCTCGCGTACGCGCTCAACCTGCACCAGCCGATGACCTATCACGTCGAGGCCGCGAACTATCCGGGCGGCAGCAAGCTCTGGCTCGGCGGTGCGTTCAAGGTGATACCTAGCGAGAAGCAATGGGGACGCCTCTCGGCGGTCAACATCGACACCGGCAAGGTGGCGTGGAAATACGACACCGAGCAGCCCTTGATCGGCGGCGCGCTCGCTACAGCAGGCGGTCTGGTGTTCTTCGGCGAGGGCAACGGCTTCTTCAAGGCGGTGGACGCGGCGACCGGAAACCTGCTGTGGCAGTACCAGGCCGGAGCCGGCGTCAACGCGCCTCCGGTGTCCTACATGGTCAAGAACAAACAGTACGTCGCCGTTGCCGCGGGCGGAAATACGCAGATCGACTTCAAGCGCGGCAACAGCGTGATCGTATTCGCTCTGCCCTGATCGCGGCAATCCTGAGAGGCCGCCCGAGGGCGGCCTTTTATTTTTTGCGGCGGCGTATGAAACGGATTATTGCCCTGGGCCTCCTCTTCGCTTTCCTGCCGGCGGCGCACGCCGATCTCGCCGCCGGCAAGCGCAAGGCCGAAGCCTGCGCCGCCTGCCATGGCGCCGACGGCAACTCGGTGATCGCCCAGTTTCCGGTGCTCGCGGGCCAGACCGCCCGCTATCTCTACCTTCAGCTGAAAGACTTCAAGGAAAGCCGCCGCAGCGAACCCACGATGGCGCCGACGGTGGCGAAGCTCTCCACCCAGGACATGCTCGATCTCTCCGAGCACTTCGCCGCGCAGAAACCGAAGCCCATCGCCTTCCGGCCCGACGCGGCGCGCGTCGCCCGCGGCAAGAAGAAGGCCGACGAGGTCCTGTGCACCATGTGCCATCTGGGAGGATTCTCCGGGCAGAACGAGATTCCTCGCGTCGCCGGCCAGCATCCCGAGTACGTGATCAAGCAGCTCAAAGCCTTCAAGGCGCGCACGCGCACCAACGATGCCGGCAGCATGACCAGCGTCGCCCAGACCATCACCGAGCAGGACATCGAGGATCTCGCGCATTACATCTCGAGCCTGGATTAGGAGCCCGATGCGAAAGCGGGATCTCACCGGCGCGTCGCTGATCCTGTCCCTGGCCGGCTTCGCGCTCGCCCGAGGCGCCGTCTGCGCCGAGAACCCCGCGGAGCAGCTCGAGACGCCCGCCGTCGAAATCATCGGCGTCACGCCCCTGCCCGGTTTCGGCGTTCCCGCCGCGCAGATCCCGGCCAACGTCCAGGCGGTCACCGGGGCTGAGATCATGCGGCAGCACCCGCTCAACCTGCCCGAATTCATGAGCCAGCGCCTCTCCGGCGTGAACGTCAACGAAAACCAAAGCAACCCTTTCCAGCCCGACATCAGCTATCGCGGTTTTGCCGCATCGCCGCTGCTCGGCACGCCTCAAGGGATCTCGGTGTACCAGGACGGCGTGCGCATCAACGAGCCTTTCGGCGACACGGTGAACTGGGATCTGATCCCGACCTCCGCGATCTCGACGATCAACCTCATTCCCGGCTCGAATCCGTTATTCGGACTGAACACGCTGGGCGGAGCGCTGTCGATCCGCACCAAGAGCGGCGCGCAGTATCCGGGAACGGCGGCAACGCTCTACGGGGGGTCGTTCGGGCGGCGCTCGGTCGACGCGCAGCACGGCGGCACGAGCGGCGAGTTCGATTATTTTGCGAGCGCGAGCGCGTTTCGCGAGGACGGCTGGCGCGCGCAGTCGCCTTCCGACGTACGCCAGTTTTTTTCCAAGCTCGGCTGGGAGGACGGCACGACCGACGTCGACTTCAGCATCACCCACGGCGAGACCGATGTCGGCGGCAACGCGCTGCTGCCGCAGAGCATGCTCCGCGCCGACCCGAAGCAGGCCTACACGCTGCGCGACAACACCCGCAACCGGATGACGCTCCTCACTCTCAACGCCACGCGCTGGCTGAGCGGCGATCGGCTCTGGTCGAGCACCGCGTATTTCCGCCAGAGCGAAAAGAACACTTCCAGCGGAGATGTCAACCAGGTCAGCGACGCGCGCAACAACGTGATGGCCTACGAGGACGGCGACCCCAACGCCTCCTCGGTCAATCGCACCCGCACGAGCCAGCGGGGTTACGGGTTCTCCACGCAGGCCGCTATCACGAGCGAGGACCCGTCCGGCCGGCGCAACCTGCTGATCGTCGGCGGCGGCTACGACCGCAGCGCGAGCGACTTCCGCCAGAGCTACCAGCTCGGAGGCTTCAACGCCGACCGCAGCGCGGCGCCCAGCGGAGCGGAGACCGAGATCGTGAATCTGGACGGCGAAAGCGCGACGGCGAGCCTGTTCGTCACCGACACGTTTTCGCCCGGTCCGCGATGGCATCTCACCGGGAGCGCGCGTTACAACAGCACCCGGGTGCGCACGGTGGACGGGCTTTCGCCGCCTCTGCCTCCGCCTGCGGCGGGATTGGGGAGCGATCTGACTTTCGCGAAATTGAATCCCGCTGCGGGCGTGTCCTATACACCCGAGGGCGCGCCCGGCTTCTACGCCGGCTTCAGTCAGGGCAACCGCCCGCCTTCGCCGGTCGAGCTGGGCTGCGCGGATCGAAACAGTCCCTGCAATCTGCCGAACGCCATGACCTCCGATCCGCCGCTCAGGCAGGTCGTGTCGCGCACGCTCGAGGCCGGAGCTCGCGCGCGGACGGCCTCGGGACTGCGGTGGAATGCGACGCTGTTCCGCACCATGAGCTACGACGACATCCTGTTCGTGAGCTCCTCGGCGAGTTCCGGTTTTTTCACGAACTTCGGAAAAACGCGCAGGCAGGGCCTGGAAGCGGCTCTCGAGCGCGTACGGGAGAAATTCTCCTGGGCGCTCAACTACAGCCTGATCGACGCGACCTACCAGTCGTCCGCCGTGCTGTTCTCCCAGGCGAACAGCACCGCCGACGCAAACGGCGACATCCAGGTTTCGCCCGGCAACCGCATACCCGGGATTCCGCGGCACCATCTGAACGCCGTCGCGAACTACGATGTGACGGACAGGACCACGGTCGGCGCCGGCGCGGTCGCGGTGTCCCGGCAGTTTGCGCGCGGCAACGACAACAACCGGCATCAACCCGACGGAGTGAATTTCCTGGGCCCGGGCGAGATCGGCGGCTACGCGCTCTTCAATCTGAACCTGGACTACAAATTGGATCGGGGCCTGCAGGTCTTCGCGAAGCTGAGCAACGTCTTCGACCGGCGCTACGCCACCGCCGGCGCGCTGCGGCAGAACTTTTTCCCCGGCGGCAATCTGGCGGCGCCCGGCGCCCAGGTCAACGAGACGTTCTACGCACCAGGCGCGCCGCGCGCGTTTTGGGTCGGGATCCAGCTCGTTCCCGATGCTGCGGCCAGCAGGCAAAGCCGGGCGGCGCAGTGAGCCGCGATTTGACACCCCCGCGAGGCCCGGCTTATCGTTGCCGGCAACGATAGGAGACGGTCCCGATGTCGGTTTCCAAAAAATTCCTGCTCTCGGTAATGATCGGCGGCCTGCCCCTCCTCCTCTCCGGGCCGGCGCAGGCGCAGCGTGCCAAGCCGCCGGGATTTCCCGACGCGCCTGGAAAAGAAGTGCTCGTCGGCAAATGCTTTCAGTGCCACGCTCCGACGATGTGGCAGGACCATAGACAGGACCGCAGAGGCTGGGAGAGCGTGCTCTACCGCATGGTCGGACGCGGCGCCCTGTGGACCGAGGACGAAATCAGGACCATGGCCGACTACCTGGCCGCGGCATACGGGCGGCAGCCGGCGGCGGCATCGAAATAAGGCAGCGCACCGAAGGAGAGAGGCCATGAGAGAGCTCGTCGCACGATATCTGTCGCGCTCGATTTCCCGGCGCGGTTTCCTGAAAGGTCTGACCACGGCGGGAATTTCGCTCGCTTCGGCGGAAGCCATCCTTGAATCGCTCGTCCCGATCGCCCACGCCCAAGGAGAGGGGCGCATCGCCCCCGAAGCGATCAGGATGGTCGAGGGAACGGGCGCCGAGTGCTTCGCCGAGCAGCTGATCGCCTCGGGAGTCAAATACGTGTTCGGCAACTCGGCGAGCGAGGACGCGCAGTTCTACGAAGCGCTGGTCGACCGGCCCCAGCTCAAATACATCCTGACGCCGCACGAAGGACCGGGGGCCGCGATGGCCGCGGGCTACGTGAAAGCCTCCGGCGAGCCGACCATCGTGATGCAGGCCGCGGTCGTGGGCCTCGTCAACGCCATGGGGCAGATGTTCAACGCGTTCAAGGAGCAGACGCCGCTCGTTTTCTACAGCTACCGCACCGACCAGACGCGACGCGCCGGGCGCGACGGCTTCGAGGAAGTGGCCAATCAGGAGCAGATCGTCCAGCCGATGACGAAGTATTCGTGGCTTGCGCGTCGCGCGGAAATGATTCCGGAGACCGTCCGGCGCGGCTTCAAGGCGGCGTGGACGCCGCCTTACGGGCCGACTTACGTTTCCTGGCATTCGGATCTGAACGACGAGAAGACTTACGCCGAGATCATCACCCAGGACAAGGTCGACCCGCGCATGCGCGTGCGCCCCAATCCCGCGGAAATCGAGCGGGCTGCGAAACTCCTGGTCGAAGCGAAGATGCCCCTCATGATCGTCGGCGACGAGGTCTACGGCGCCAAGGCCGTGTCCAAGGCGGTGGAGCTCGCCGAGCTCCTCGGCATGCCGGTGACCCAGGTGCGGCAGATCTACGCGAATTTCCCCGAGTCGCATCCGCTCTGGGTCGGCGGCCCGCCCGCGGCGCGCATCGCGTCGCTCGACTTCCCGAAAGATCCCGACGTGGTCATGAACGTCGGGAACAAATTGCAGCACAACAGTCCGCAACCCATCGTGGCGCGCGAAGCGAAATTCATCGACATGCGCAGCGACAGCTGGAGCATGGGCAACGTGATGAACACGGAGGTACCGCTGGTCGCCGACGTCGCCTACGGCCTGGACGACCTCAAGTTCGCAGTCGAAGGAATCATGACCTCCGCGACGT
>VBCJ01000208.1 GCA_005884335.1 Betaproteobacteria bacterium
CCCGATCCGTTCCTGCGCCACATGGTGATGCGGCTGCCGGAGGAAAAGCAGGCGGAGTTCATTCTCATGGTGCCGTTCACGCCGCGCGGCAAGGACAACCTGGCGTCGTGGATGGTGGCGCGGAACGACGGCGCGCATTACGGCGAGCTGGTCGTGTATCGCTTCCCCAAGCAGAGCCTCGTGTTCGGGCCCACGCAGATCGTCAACCGCATCAATCAGGACACGGAGATCGCGCGCCAGATCGCGTTATGGGATCAGGGCGGCTCGCAGGTGATCCGTGGCAATCTGCTGGTGATTCCGATCGAGGAGTCGCTGATCTACGTGATGCCGCTATATCTGCGGGCGCAGGGGGGCCGTATCCCCGAGCTCAAGCGCGTCGTGGTGGCCTATCAGAATCGGGTCGTGATGGAGGAGACGCTGGACGCTGGCTTGGCGCAGCTCTTCGGCGGTGCCGGCGCGGCGACGCGCGAGCCCGCACGGGTGTCCGAGACGCCGGGTGCCGCCTCGGCGCTATCGGCCCGCGCCGCCGATCTCGCGCGCCGCGCGAACGAGTCGTTCCGCCGGGCGGTGGAAGCGCAGCGCGCGGGGGATTGGGCGCGTTACGGGGAGGAGCTGCGCCGGCTCGAGGACGTGCTGCGGCAGCTGCAGGCCGCGGTGGAGGAGAGGAAACCGTAGCGTTCGCTGGATCGCTGTGGCTGGAGAGGAGGCAGGTCGCTTCGCTGCGCTCAGGACAGGCTCTTCGCTCCGCGCGCGTGCCGCGCGCTGCGCTGGGGCTGCTTCCTTCTTCTTTCTCTATTTCCCCTCACGTAAGCGAACGCGCTTGTCATCCTGAGGGCCGAAGGCCCGAAGGACCTGCTTTTTGATGATAGCCGTTGAAAGCAGGTCCTTCGCTCCGCGCGCGTTCCGCGCGCTTCGCTCAGGATGACAGGGCTCGCGTTTGCTTAAGAGAGGAAAAAGCAGAGAGAAGGGGTGGTTCACGCCTCGTTTTTGGAGTTGATCGCTTCCACCTACAGCGTCAGATAGACGATCCGGACGAAGTCGTCGCCCTTGTAGCGCCCCGAGCCCCAGTCGCCATCGAGATCGGTGAACGGTTTGGCGGCGATCGATTCTTCCAATGATTTGCCGGACGCCTTGAGCTTCCGTACCCGGTCCGCCGCGATGGAAAGCATGTCGCGGTACTTCACCAGGTCGGCCCTGGTGGCGAGCGGGCCGTGCCCCGGCACGATCTTGGTGTCCGAGTCGGCGCGGCTCAACAGGCGGTCCGACGCCGCGATCATGCCGTCCACTCGGCCGCCGGTGTTGCCATCGATGTAGGGATACCGGCCGTTGAAATACACATCGCCCGCGTGCAGGACGTTGGCGTGCTCGAACCGCACGGTCACGTCGGTGTCGGTGTGCGCCGGCGGAACGTGCGACAGCTCGAGCCGCTCGCCGTTCGCCTCGAGCGTGTATCGGTCCGTGAACACGCGCTGGGGCAGGGCGCTCGCGGGTGAGGGCGGGAAGTCGAGCTCGAGCACCGCGAGGTGGTGCGGCTCGCTCATCCGCCGCTTGGTGTTGGCGTGCGCCACCACGGTGGCGCCGGCGGCATGGAGTGGCGCGTTGTTGTCGGTGTGGTCGAAGTGCCAGTGGGTATTGATCACGAACTTCAGGGGCGCGCCCCCCCCGCCCCCGGCGCCCCCCCCCAGACTCGCGAGCGACTCCTGGAGTTTGGGCCACGCGGACGCGACGAACGTGTCCACCACGACCAGTCCGTCCGCGCCGTGCAGCACGACCACGTTGCCGCCCGGCCCTGAGAGCAGGGTGAGATTCTCACCGAGCTGCCGCGCCTGGATCGGGACGGCGCCGATCTGGGCCCGAAACGCTGCCGTCGGGTCCTGCGCCGGCTGCCTCCTGAGCCCCGAAGGGGCGAAGGACCTGCTTTTGATCAACGAGCGGGGGAGCAGCGCGCCCGCGCCCAGCGCCGCCATTGTTCTGAGCCACTCGCGTCGCGTCCCGATCGTCATGGGTCCACCTTCTCTAGTGCACGAGCTTCACGACTGCGAACACCAGGGCAGCCGTCGTGGCTGCTTGAGCGATCCAGAAGTTGAAGAGGCGGCGAGTAAGCCGGGTCTCCATTTCGGCGAGCCGTTGCTCGAACCGCGCCTGGAGCTCGGCCATCTTCGTTTCCAATTTGGCCTGCAATCCTTCCACGCGCTGCTCGAGCTTCGCATCGAAACGCGCGAAATTGAGCTCGTTCAGGTCTCGGAGATCTCCCCGATACGTCGCATCGACCATGTTGAATAGTAGGCTCGGCGAGTCATGGTATCAAGAAAACGCTCATGAAGCGGCGGCGTGATAAAGCGGCGGCGAGGGGCGGCGAAATGACCGACTGTTGATCGCATGCCGGTAGGATGCAGCCGTGAAGACCGCACAGGAGCGCCTTGAAGACGCCATGCGAGAGGTGGGAACCCTGCTCATCACGTTCGCGCCATTGGATGCCGCGTTGACCGAGAGTCACAGTCTAGCCCGTGTCCTATTATTATTCTCGTTCCTGCTAATCGGCGTGGTCCTTTTCGCAGGATCGCTGTGGCTCGAGAGGAGAAAGTCCCATGTGGATTAACATTGCCGTGGGCTTTGGTGGTGTGCTCCTGCTGGGTGTCATTGCTTTCCTCGTGGCTCTGCGCGAGATCCGGCGCGACGAGGCGCGGCGCCGCTCCAATCCGTCCAAAGAGTAATTCTTCGGTAGATCCTTCGCTCCCGCGCGCGTGCCGTGCTCGTCCGCGCATGTTGCAGACTTGCAACAGTTGATGGCTACGTTGGTGAGCCGCATACTCCTCTCCGTTCTGCGTCCGTCTCTCCTTCGCTCTGACGCCTCCCAGACGCCACCCCGAATCTGAGACTGCTGAGCTGCTTTTCCCAAAGGGTCAGCCGTGCCGAAAAGAATCTCGATCTTGGTAGTCGAGGACAATCGGCTGGTGCGCGACGGCATCATCGCCATGCTGGCCGAGCAGCCGGACCTCACGGTCGTCGCGGCGGTGGACCGTCCCCCCGCGGCGCTCGAGAAAGCGCGCGCGGTCAAGCCGAAGGTGGTGCTCGTCGACGCTG
>VBCJ01000209.1 GCA_005884335.1 Betaproteobacteria bacterium
CTTCGCGAGATGCGCTCGCATCCCGGCAAGGCCTGGCAGAAGGCTCTTTTCGAGCAGTGCAGCGAGATGATGCTGTCGCTCGTGCGCCTGCCTCAGCCCGTGATCGCGCGCGTTCAGGGCGTCGCGGTCGCCGCCGGCTGCCAGCTCGTGTCGATGTGCGACCTCGCGGTTGCGAGCGAGGTCGCCCAGTTCGCTCTGCCGGGGGTCAAGAGCGGGATTTTCTGCACCACGCCGGGTGTCGGCGTCGCGCGCAACCTCGCGCGCAAGCACACGCTCGAGATGCTCTTCACAGGCGACCTGATAGACGCGAAGACCGCGCTTTCCTGGGGCCTGGTGAACCGGGTCGCGCCGCTCGCCGGGCTCGATGCCGAGGTGGACAAGCTCGCCCGCAAGATCGTCGCGCACAGCGGCGCCGTGGTGAGCATGGGCAAACGATTCTTCTACGGCCAGGTGGAGAAAGGACTGGCGGACGCTTATTCCCTTGCGTCCGAGGGCATGGCCTGCAACATGATGCTCGAAGATGCCGGCGAAGGGATCGACGCCTTCATCCAGAAACGCAGGCCCGACTGGCGCGGGCGCTAGACGACACGCGCCGGCTGACATGCCGACGGCGCAATCGCGGTCCAGTGGCGTCGCGGTCGACGCGGCAGTGGCCGACGGCGGCGCTCTTCGCGCCGCGCTGGGCGAAACCGGTTCGTGGAGAGCGCGTGCCGAAGCGCTTGCGGGCACGCTGGTTGAAGCGACTCGGGCTTCGGGCGCGCCGCTGTTCGAGGTGCAGCGAGCCTTCGCGATATTTCCGCCGGGATCCCGGGCGGGCGAATCGCTTTTCCGGCTCGCCGAGGCTTTGCCGCGAATCCCCGATCGGCCTTCCCGGACCGCAATGCTTGCAGACCGTGTCCCCGCATTGCGCGGCTGGAAGGCTGCGGCCGCACTGCCGTTCGCCGATCTCGCAACGAATGCAATCGGGCGGCAATTCGTCTACTTTTCGGCGCACTATGGACGCAATCCGCGCCATGGGGCGGGCGGTCGGCGCGCGCGCCGCAATGTGGCGCGAACGCCTCGAAGTTTCAGTGAAGCTGTCCTCCATTCACCCTCGTTACGACGCAGCGAGCTACGCGCAGGTTCGCGGCGAGTTGCTCGATCGCCTGAAGCAAATCGCCGGCCGCGCCGCTGCGGCGGGTATCGGACTCACGGTCGATGCCGAGGAGTCGGAACGCTTGTCGCTTCAGCTCGATCTGTTCGAGGCGCTGGCGGCCGATCCAGCGCTGGACCGCTGGGGCGGGCTGGGCCTTGCGGTGCAGGCCTATCAGCTGCGCGCGCTGGAAACGGTGGACGCATTGCTGGAGATCGCGGGTCGCCGCCGCAAGCGCGGCGGCATGCCGGTCGCCGTACGGCTGGTGAAGGGCGCCTATTGGGACGCCGAGGTCAAACGGGCGCAGGAGCTGGGGTTGGAGCGCTATCCGGTATTCACGGACAAGCGGCTCACCGACCTGTCCTATCTCGCCTGTGCCCGACGCCTCTCATCCGGCCTGGACAGCGTCTATCCGCAGTTCGCCACGCATAACCCGGTCACGCTCGCGTGCGTGCTCGTGCTTGCCGAGCAACCCGGCGGCGCCTCCGCCGCGGCGGCGCGGTTCGAGTGCCAGCGCCTCCACGGAATGGGACGGGCACTGTACCGCACGCTCGCAGCTATGCATCCAGATCTGCCCGTGCGCACGTATGCACCCGTCGGCGAGAAGCGCGAACTGCTCGCCTACCTGGTGCGCAGATTGCTCGAAAACTCGGCGAGCACTTCCTACGTGCGCCAGGCGGCGCGCGCGAAACGATCCGGCGATTTGCTGCGGACGGGTTTCGAATTTCTCGACGCGGGCCCGCGCGCGCGCGATATTCCCTTACCAACGGAGCTGCACATGCCGCAACGACGCATTGCAAAGGGCTATGACCTCGGGGATTCCGACACGCTCGCTGCGTGGGCGGAATCGGTGAACGAAGCGCGGCGCCCATGGACGGCGGGATCTCTCGTGAGCGGCAGGCGCGGGCCGGGTCCGGCGCGTCCGGCCGTGTCGCCCGCCCGGCCCGACGTGACCATCGGCGAAGTGAGCGACGCCACGCCCGACACGGCGCGGTCCGCAATCGACGCCGCGCAGGCGGCGCGGATCGCCTGGTCCGCTGTGAGCGTGCCCGAACGCGCCGCGGCTCTGGAGCGGCTGGCCGATCTGCTGGAAGCCGATATGGCGGGCCTGATGGCTCTGTGCGTCTGGGAAGCGGGGAAGACCTTGCCCGACGCCATGGCGGACGTGCGCGAGGCGGTGGACTTTTGCCGCTATTACGCACAGCACGCGCGCGAGCGGTTCGGCAGGCCGACGGTGCTGCCTGGCCCGGCCGGCGAGAGCAACGTGCTGACGCTGCACGGCCGGGGTGTGTTCGCCTGCATCAGCCCCTGGAACTTTCCGGTCGCGATTTTCACGGGACAGGTCGCGGCCGCGCTGGTCGCCGGCAACACGGTGGTCGCGAAGCCGGCGCAGCAGGCCGCGCTCACCGCGTACCGCGTCGCCGAGCTGATTCTGAAGGCGGGGATCCCGCCCGGCGTCTTTCACCTTCTGCCAGGCGACGGTGGGATCGGACGAGCTCTCGTCGCCGATCCGAGGATCGCGGGCGTCGCCTTCACTGGATCCACCGATACCGCTCGCTCCATTCAGCGCGTCCTCGCGGACCGGGAAGGCCCCATCGTGCCGCTGATCGCGGAGACCGGCGGCGTGAACGCCATGATCGTGGACTCGAGCGCGCTCCCCGAGCAGGTCGTGGACGCGGTGGTGGCCAGCGCCTTCCGTTCCGCGGGCCAGCGCTGCAGCTCGCTGCGCGTCCTGTACCTGCAGCAGGAGATCGCGCCCGCCGTGCTCGAAATGCTGCGGGGTGCGATGGCCGCCCTGCGCATCGGCGATCCCGCCGATCCTGCGACCGACATCGGCCCGGTGATCGACGGGCAGGCGCGCAAGAAGCTGGTGCAATATATTTCCGATCTGCGCTCGCGGGCGAAGCTGATCGCCGAGTCCGGTCCTGT
>VBCJ01000210.1 GCA_005884335.1 Betaproteobacteria bacterium
TGGCTGGCACCGGCAGGGATTTCGACGCTACTGGGCGTGGAAGAGTCGGCGCCAATCCGGTCGGCCCATGATTAGTACAGAGCTCCGAGATCTGATTCGGCGGATGAGCCGCGCGAATCCGCTCTGGGGTGCGCCGAGGATCCACGGCGAGTTGCTGAAGCTCGGTTTGACGGTCTCGCAAGCGACGGTGTCGAAGTACATGCTCCGGCCGCGGCGGCCGCCGTCGCAGGCGTGGCGCACGTTTTTGAAGAATCCCGCGAAGGACTTAATCGCGTTGGATTTCTTCACGGTACCTACCGCGACCTTTCGAGTCCTCTTTGTGCTCGTGGTGCTGAGCCACCGTCGGCGTCGGCTGGTGCATTTCAATGTCACCGAGCACCCGACGGCGGAATGGACGGCACGACAACTGATCGAGGGGTGCGGGCAGGACGAGAGCCCTCGGCATATGATCCGGGACCGGGATCAGGTCTATGGCGAACGATTTTCGCGTCAGGCCCGGCTGTTGGACATCCGGGAGGCGGTCATTGCGCCACGCTCGCCGTGGCAAAACGCCTATGCGGAGCGCGTGATTGGCTCGATTCGGCGGGAATGCCTTGACCATGTCGTGGTAGTGGGCGAGCGGCATCTGCTGGGGATTCTGTCGAAGTACGTCGACTATTACAACGGGACCCGGACACACTTATCGCTGGCGAAGGACGCGCCGGAGTCGCGGAGTGTGCAGCCACCGAGCCAGGGCCGGGTGGTGGAGGTGCCCCGCGTCGGTGGGCTTCATCATGAATACTTGCGGCGGGCAGTGTGAGCCGACGGCCCAATAAGTGGAAGGCACAGCCTAGCGAGTAGGCTACCCCGGTAGTGTTGCCGCCGGGCTTCGCGAAGCTCTTGACGAACCCTAGCCCGATGGGATCGGCGGCGATCGCGGCGACAATCGGGATCGTGCTGGTGGCTTTTTTCGCGGCGATAACGGCTGGATTGGTCGGCGCAACGATCAAGGCCACCTCGCGCCTCACCAGGTCCTCTGCCAACTGACGAAGCCGATCATCACTCCCCTCGCCCCATCGAAATTCGATGGTGAGGTTCTGGCCTTCGGCGTACCCGAGCTGCCGAAGTTCCTGGCGAAAGCTCTCGACGAAGAAGCGAGCGTCGAGCTCAGTCGGCGATGCTGGATACAGAAACCCGATGCGCCACGTTTTCCCCACCTGCTCCGCCTCGGCGGCGAGGGGCACGGCGAGGAGGCCGAGAGTGAGCCCACAGAGGAATTTGCGGCGGTTCATTCAATCACCTGATCCGCCTGCAGCAGCAGCGAGTGCGGGATCGTCAATCCGAGGGCCTTCGCGGTCTTCAGGTTGATGACCAGCTCGAACTTGGTCGGCTGCTCGACGGGAAGATCGGCCGGCTTGGCGCCTTTGAGGATCTTGTCGACGTAGGCAGCGGCTCGGCGGAACAGAAGCGACTGGTCCACCCCATACGACATGAGCCCACCCGCGGCCACGGCCTCTCGGAACACGTAGATCGCGGGCAGCCGGGATTTTGCC
>VBCJ01000211.1 GCA_005884335.1 Betaproteobacteria bacterium
AGGAGATGAAGGACGAGTTCGCCTTCGTGCTGGAAGCGCAGAAATTCACGCTGGCCCGGTTGAAGCCCGGCGCGAAGTGCAGCGAGATCTTCGCCGAGTACAACGCCTTCATGCGCAAGAACAAGCGCCCCGAGGAAAAGCGCCTGCACTCGCACGGGCAGGGCTACGACATGGTCGAGCGGCCGTTGATCCGCCACGACGAGACCATGACGATCCAGAAGAACATGAACATGGTGTGCCACCCGACCTACGTCACCGAGCGCACCTACAGCTGGTGCTGCGACAATTTCCTGATCGGGGACTCGGGCGTGGCGGAGAAGCTGCACAAGTTTCCGCAGAAGATCGTAGAGCTCGGGTAGGGAGGAAATCATGAAGAAGCCGTCACGAGTGCTGCTGCTCGCCGCGTTCGCCGCGGCGATCGGCCCCGCCGCCGCCCAGGACTGGCCGAACAAGCCGGTGAAATGGATCCTTTCCCAGCCCGCGGGGGCCTCGCCCGACATCACGGCGCGCCTCGTGGCTGACCGGCTCGCGAAGATGTGGGGGCAGCAGGTGATCGTGGACAACCGCCCCGGCGGGCAGAACGTGATCGGGGCGCAGCTCGCGGCCAAGTCCCCCGCGGACGGCTACAACTATTTCTGGGCGACGACCGCTGCGCTCGTCTCCAATCCCTTCACGTTCAAGTCGCTCCCCTACGACCCGGAGCGCGATTTCGTTCCGGTTGCGCTCATCGGAAAATCGCCCATGGTCGTCGCGGTCAACAACTCGGTCCCCGCGAAGTCGCTCGCCGAGTTGATCGCCCTCGACAAGTCGCAGCCGGGCAAGCTCGCCGCCGCCAACGAGGGCGCCAAGACCTTCGGCGGGATGATGAGCCAGGCGCTCAACATCGCCACCGGAATGCGGCTCCTCCAGGTGCCGTACAACGGCGTCGCCCCCGCGTTGCAGGACACCGTCGCCGGCAGGACGCAGGTGGTGCTGGTGAGCTCGGGAGCGATGACGCCTTTCATCAAGCGCGGCGACCTGCGGCCGATCGCGGTGACTTCCGGCCGGCGCGTGACGGGAATGGAAAACGTGCCGACGCTCGCCGAAACCTACCCGGGATTCGAATACGTCGGCTGGTTTGCACTGGTCGCGCCGACGGGCACGCCCGCGGAGCCCGTGCAGAAGCTGAACCGCGACGTCAACAAGGTGCTGGCCGACGCCGAGGTGTCGGGGCGGCTGCGCGAGCTCGGCGCCATTTACGACGGTCCGGGAACGCCGCTGGATCTCGCGGAGTTCCTCAAGGCCGAGCGCGCGCGCTGGGCGAAGCTCGTCAAGGACATCGGCCTGCAGCCGGAATAGCGCGCCATGAACCGCCTGCTCCACGCGCTGTTGGTTGCGGCGCTGCTCGGCGGCTTCGCCGGCGCGCAGGCTCAGGGCTGGCCCACGCGTCCGATCAGGGTCATCGTCTCGTTCCCGGCCGGCTCGGCGCCCGACATCGTCTGCCGCTTCGTCACCGAGCGCCTGTCGCGCGCGGTCGGCCAGCAGATCATCGTCGACAACCGCCCCGGCTCGGGGAACGTGATCGCGGCGCAGGCGGCGGCGCGCTCCGCGCCCGACGGCTACAACTTTTTCTGCGCCACCGCGGCGACGCTCGTTTCCAATCCGCACACCTTCAAGTCGCTGCCCTACGATCCGGCGCGCGATTTCGTGCCGGTGGCCATGATCGCCAAGGGTCCGTTCTTCGTCCTCGTGCATCCGAGCGTTCCGGTGAAGACGCTCGCGGAACTGGTCGCCTACGACAAGGCGAACCCCGGCAAGCTCGCCTGGGCCACCGACGGCCTGAGGAACTTCACCGGAATGATGGCGGCGTGGCTGAACAAGATCGCGGGAACCGGCATTCTCACCGTGCCCTACGCGACCATGCCGCTCGGGATCCAGGACACGCTCGCGGGCCGCACCCAGCTCGTCATCCTCGCCGTTCCCGCCGCCGCGCCGCGCATCAGGAGCGGCGAGCTGCGCCCGCTCGCCGCGAGCTTCGCCCAACGCGTTCCCGGCTACGAGGAAGTGCCCGCAATCAGCGAAACGTTCCCGGGGTTCGAGCTGGTCGGCTGGTTTCTCGTCGTCGCGCCGACGGGCACGCCGAACGAGATCGTGCTGCGCATGAACCGCGAGATGGACGGGATCCTCAAGGATCCGGAAACGCTGCAGCGCCTGCGCGCCCTGGGCTTTTTCACCGAGGGGGCCGAGACGCCCGCGGCGGTGGCGGAGGCGATCCGCGCCGATACCGCGAAATGGGGCGGGATCGTGAAGGAAATCGGCATCCAGCCGGAATAGGAATCAAAGTGAAGCACGATCTTCCCCTCGTCGTCGATTTCCACGTGCACATGCTGGAGGAAGGCGTGTTCAAGGCGTCGACCAACAAGACGGTGTTCACCGGATTCGGCGCGAATCCGATGCCGGCGCCGCGCCCCGGCGTCGCGCAGCTCATGCACCGCATGTTCGACCCGAAACTGGAGATCGAGGACATGGACGCGCGCGGCATCGACATGAGCGTCGTCACCTCGAGCACGGTGCTGCAGGGCACGTCCTGGGCCGATCCGCAGACCGACCTCGACCTGTGCATGCGCTGCAACGACAAGGCCGCGGAATGGCAGGCGCAATACCCGGACCGTTTCGCCGGCAGCTTCGTGCTGCCGCTGCAGGATGTGAAGCGCTCGCTCGGCGAGCTCGAGCGCGCGGTGACGAAGCTGAAACTCAAAGTCGCCAACATCGGGGCTCAATACGGCGGCGCCTACATGGGCGACCCGGTGTTCCATCCATTCTGGGAAGCGATCCAGGCGCACGATGTCGCCGTGTGGATCCATCCCGAAGGCGCGCGCGATCCCTGGTTCCAGCGCTACGCGCTGTGGAACTCGGCGGGGCAGTCGATCGAGGAGGCGAAGTGCCTCATCTCGCTCATTTACGAGGGCGTCATGTACAAGTATCCGAAAGTGAAAGTGGTGATCGCGCACGGCGGCGGTTACTTCCCGCACTATCTCGGCCGCATGGACCGCAATACCCTGAACCGGCCCGACACAGTGAAAAACATCGGCGGCAGGAACCCGAGCGAGTTCCTGCGCTCCTTCCACTACGACACCTGCGTGTACGATCCGAAGGTGCTGAAAGTGCTACTCGAGCGCGTCGGCGTAGAGCGCCTGGTGCTCGGCAGCGACTATCCG
>VBCJ01000212.1 GCA_005884335.1 Betaproteobacteria bacterium
GTAGGCCTGACTGCGGAGAACTTGCGGACGCGGGTTCGATTCCCGCCGCCTCCACCAATTGCCTACGTTTGTGGATCTAAGAAAATAATCAGGCCACCCCGTAGGAGCAGGGCGGCCTGTGTGTGACTGGCGCGACCGGCTGTTAAGTCAAGCTAGTCATCGTGGTCATCGTCATCGTGATCATGCCTGCCATCCGGAATCGCGCAGACATAGCTCGAAGCAACGTTGACGTCACCGCTGACAAACGTCGCTTTCTTCGGGTAGGCGCAGATGGGCCTGGATTTTGTCCTGTCGACGGTCGAAATATCGATACGGCTCGGGGCAATGCCTTTCTCGACCCACGCGGTCAACACGTCGTAGAACTGTGATGTCCCATCTGCTACGCCATCTCCCCCCGCGATGCCCGGCAGCGGCGGATTTGCATTTGGATTCGTCGTTCCATTGCCGATGCCGTGCGTCATTCCAGGAATGAGGAAGAGGCGATAGAACTTCTGCACCTTCTTCAGCCCATCCATCTCATGAATCACGCGCGTGTAGTAATTGACCGATCCTTGCGGCATGATGAGAACGTCCGCGAGTCCGTGATAAATGATCATTTTCCCGCCGGACTTGCGGAAGGGTCGCAGATTCGCGTCATCGGTGTTGATGTGCGCGAAGCTCGGCTGCAGGATCACGCCAAAATCGTATGCCTCTGCCATCTGCGCGTACGACAGGTTCTTCCAGCCGTTGGCGCCATTGCCGGTTGCGTTGATGAACGATGGTGTCGCGAGCATCGGATTCTGCAGTTCCAGCGCCACCAGGTCGGTCGCGATCGAGAACGGGAATGGGGCCCCGCCAATGCTGCCGCCCAAGCCGCCGAAGCTGCTTCCGCGCGCGAGCCCGTACCACAGGTGGTTGCCGACCCCGATGTGCACGGACCAGGCGTTGTCCACCGATGGCGGAGGCGCAGTGCCGTCCCGCGTCTGGCCGTACCACAGCTTGTTCATGGCCTGCGCCTGGAGCGGCGTCACGCAATTGGCAGTGCTATTCGTGCCGCCGTTCGCCGTGCAGATCACAGTCGGGTCGAACGTCGGGTCGTAGCGGCATTCCGACGGATCGGGGATGTAGCCCATATGCTGGCCGTTCACCACGTCGCAAGCATTGATGGCAGCGTTGCCGAGCGCGTTCAACTGGCCCGCAGTCAACGGAACGCCACCGAGATCGCGCTGGTATACGATCTGCGGATAGAGCTCGTTCGTGATGAACCGCGTCCAGTTGAACGCCGGCGCGCCGGCGAGGATGCCGTCGAAGTCGTCCGGATGCAGTTGCGCGAGCTTGTGGCCCTGCCGCCCGCCCGTGGAGAAGCCATCCCAGTACGAGTACTTGGCGTCCTTGCCATAGTAGGCCCGGGTAATTTGTTTCGTCTTCACGGCCATCTCGTGGATGCCCCGCTGCGCGAAGTCGTTCCACAAGACCGTGTTGATGCTTCCGGCCGGGTTCATCGCGAACGATCCGCCGCCGGGCCCGCTATGCCCGGTGTCCGTATTCGCCGAAACGGCGCCTTCCACCGTCGCGATGAACGAAGGGGCGGGCGTCGTGCTGCCGGCGCCGCCGGCGCCTGCCAGCACCGTCAGATTCGTCTGGTTACCACCGGCCCAACCCCCGCCGCCGGTCACATGAATGCGGTGATTCCAGTTCTCGCGCGCGGGCAGCCAGATTTCGATGCCAATGCCCGGCGAGGTTGATGGCGCACCGACGGGTCCAGGGTTCCCTGGACCGACGAGAAGCTTGACGACGCAAACGTCATTGGCGGCCTGAGGGGTCGTGGGGGTCGGCGTCCCAAGTGTGAGATGGTCGTCCTTCTTGAACGCCTTGACGAGCAATACCGTGGTCAGCGAATCCGGCTGGAAATCGTCCTTCAACGTGTCATTGCACTCGAGCAACTTCTGCTGCTGACGGTCGCCATCATCGCGATCGCGTGCATGTGCACGTCCTTGAGAGGAGACAGCGAGCGCAAGCGTGAGAACTACCGCGCACGCGAACGCGCCGGGTGAGCGTTGCTTAGCCATTTTCATCTCCTTAGTAGGTAAACTGCACGTTGCCGCAAATATCCCTTGGCAGAAGGCCGGCCGTACGCGCCTTTGTTTTTTTCCTCCTCCAGAGGAGCGATCAATATAGGTGCGCGATTTCTCAGTTGTCAACGAGGTTTGGTAACACGCAATATAGTGCAGATCCCCCTCCGTGGAAGTTCAGGCCCCTATCGACGTTGATGGTCTGGCCGGTGACGAACGCTGGCGATTCGGTAGCCGGCGAACGGCTGCTTCTGGCCGAAAGCAGCCGCTTTGAAGTTGCTTTTTGCCTTACTCGATCCTGAACAGCCCGCGCTCTACGCGATGCAGGCGCTCGAAACCCGTTTCGGTGACGAGCACGAGCTCGCCGACCTGCACTCCGGCCTTCTGGTCGGGCGTGATCACGTTCGGTTGCACGACGCAGGTCATTCCCGCCTCCAGGGTCATCTCCGGAAGCGGTCCCGCCGGGCGGCTCCGCGATCCGAGCACGGGCGGAAAGTAGCCGCCGCCGAATCCGTGCATCAGGTCATCGTATACAGTGAAGCCCGCGTCCTCGATGACGCGCGCGGCGTCGATGATTTCCTGCATCGTGGTGCCGTGGCGGATGACGCGGGTCACGGCATCGAACGCCGCCTCCGCCGTGTCGTGGAGCTTGCGGAAGAGGGGC
>VBCJ01000213.1 GCA_005884335.1 Betaproteobacteria bacterium
ATTCCACAGCTCGATCGAGCCGACCTTCTCGGCGAAGGAAAGATGCGGGTAGTCGCTCCCCCAGATGACGCGATCGGCCGCTGCCTCGATCAGCGCGCGCGCCATCGGCGCGACGTCGGCGAATCCCTTCGCGACAGACATGCGATACACGCCGGTGAGCTTCACGTAGCAGCGCCCGCGCCGGACCAGGTCGAGGAGCTGCCGGAAGCCCGGCTGTTCCACGCCGTCCATCGCGGGGAACATGCCGAAATGGGCGATCGTGAAATCGACGTCGAGCTTGTTCAAGACGGGCATCAGCTCGCTCGTCAGCCATCCGGGCGTCAAGAAATCGAGCTGCCAGCCGATTCCCGCGCAGCGCGCGCGCAAGCGCTCGATGCGAGGCAGGAGCTTCGCCGCGAACCCCGCCTCGAAGGGCTTCACCGGCGACACGTTGATGCGCACGCCGCGCACGCCCAGAGCGTCCAGGCGCTCGAGCTCCGCGTCGGGTGCGTTCTCGTCGATGTCGACGATACCGCGGCATTTCGCCGCGCCGATCTTGCGCATCGCGTCCAGCATGCAGCGGTTGTCGCGGCCGTAGGCGGAAGGCTGCACGAAGACGAAGCGCCCGATCCCGAGTTTCCCGGCGAGCGCGAGAAACTCTTCGACCGGCGCCACCGGCGGCGCGTAGCGCAGGTCAGCTTGGTTATAGGGATAGCGTCCGGCCGGGCCGAACACGTGAAAATGGGTATCGCAACCGAGCTGCGGAGACTTGAAATCGGGACGGCCTTCGTGCGATGACATGGATTCCCGTCGTCTTCAGAACTTGTAGTCGATCTCGCGAATGTGGGGGAGCGGCAGCTCGAGCTCGAAGGCCTCCCTGGGAAACAAGTCCTCGAGCCTCGGGCGCGCGCCGGTCAACACCTGCTCGTGGACCCAGCCGACCAGCGTGTCGTAGTTTCTCTTGTTCAGCTCGGAGAGCCCGTATTCCCACGGATCGGGGCCGAGGAGGGCGCGTTCGTCTTCCCAATAGGTGCGAAACCAGGCGAGTGGAACGTTGCGCGGATTGGCGAGGCGTTGATAGGCGAGCTGCTTCGCCTCTTCGAAGGCGAGCACGAGGCTTTCCACCACCCAGGGATGCCGCGCGACGATCTTCGACGGGACGGTCGTCACGTGCATGATGGGAAAAATCCCGGTGCGCCGGTAGTAGTCCGCCTCGATCTCCCGGTAGTTCGGAAAAAGCCGCGCGACGCGCGCGTCCGCTTCGCCGATCATGCGCGTCACGTTCGGTGCGATCATCGCATCCGCCTCGCCCGCGAGCAGCATCGCCTCGACCTTCTTGCCGCGCGGCAGGCGCTCGATCTTCAGATCCGGCGGAGCCTGCCGCGAAGCGTCGTCTTCGCTTTCGATCACCCAGGCGATAGCCCGGTGCGGCACTCTGTAATCTTCCTCGAGGTGCCCGCGCATCCAGTAATTCGCAGCCGCGCCGAGCGTGCGGCATGCGACGCGCCGGCCGACGAGGTCGGTCGGCCTCTCGATCCCCTTCGAACGGTTGATGTAGATGAAGCCGTGGCGGAACCGCCGGTGCAGAAAAACCGGAAGCGCGGTGAAGTCGTCGCGCCCGTTGTGCTTTTGCACGACGTAGGCGCCGCCGTTGAACTCGTTGATGTCGCAGGCCTCGCCGCTCGCCACCTTGTCGTGGATGTGGCGGGTGCCGGGATAGTCCGCGACGAGCAGCTCGATGCCCTTGGGCTTGACCGTGCCGTCCTTCAGGGCGCGCACGATCTCGTAGTCGCCGATCATCATCGAGAGTTTGAGCTTTCCCGCCATGGCTATTCCGGCCTGATCCCGACCGCCTTGACAATCCGCGCCGTGTATTCGATATCGCGCCGGATGATCGCGCTCAGCTCCTCGGGCGTGCTCGTCGCAACCGGAAAGCCGATGTCCTCGGCTTTCGCGCGCACCTCGGGCGAGTTCAGTATCCGCACGATCTCGTCGTGCAGGCGATCGACGATGGATTGCGGCATGGCCGCCGGCCCGAAGTAGCCGCCCCAAGTCGAGGGCGCTTCGTAGCCCGGCAGCTCTTCGGCGACGACCGGCACGTTCGGGATGACGTGATAGCGCTTCGCGCCGTTCACCGCAATGACCCGGATCTTCCCCGAGGCGAGGAACGGCGCCGCGGTGGCGAGAATGCTGAATCCCACCTGGATCTCGCCGCCAATGAGGTCGGTGATCACGGGCGGGCCACCTTTGTAGGGCACGTGAACCCAGTCGATGCCGGTGAGGAGGCGAATAGATTCGCCGGAAAGATGATGCGTCGTGCCGATCCCCGAAGTGCCGTAGGAAAGTTTTCCGGGATGGCGTTTCGCGTATTCGACGAGATCGCGCACCGACCCGACCGGAAGCGCGGGGCTCGTCACAATGAGGGCGACCGTCTCGAAGGCCTTGGTGATCGGCGTGAAATCCTTGAGAGGATCGAGGCGCGCGCTCTTGGAGAGAAACCGGTTCATCACCAGAGCGCTCGCCGAAGTGAGCATGATGGTGTAGCCGTCGGGCGCCGCGCGCGCGACCGCCTCCGCGCCGATCGCGCCGCCTGCGCCGCTCTGGGTCTCGACCACGACCGGCTGGCCCAACGCGCCGGTCAAGCCTTGCGCGACCAGCCGCGCCACGACGTCCGCGCCTCCGGCCACGGTCATGATGGAACGGATCGGCCGCGCGGGGTAGCCTTGAGTCTGCGCCGCGAGCGGCAGGGCGATGCAGACCCATGCTGCAATCGTCAAACACAGGCAGGGTTTCATCACGGCGATTCTCACTCCGCCTTTGCGCCCGAATCGCGCACGACTTTGGCCCACTTCGCCGTTTCCGACCTGATGTAGGCGGCGAACTCCTCCGGCGTGCTGCCGACGGCTTCAGCGCCTTGGGCCGATAGACGTTCCACGACCTCGGGCAGGTGCAGGATCGCGACGATCTCGCGGTTGAGCCGCGCGACGATGGCGGCCGGCGTACCCGCGGGGACCACCACTCCGTGCCAGGTGTTCGCCTCGAATCCCGGCAGAGCGATTTCA
>VBCJ01000346.1 GCA_005884335.1 Betaproteobacteria bacterium
GGTCGTGTAATACGCGCCCTCGGCGCGCGCGAGGATTCTCGACCGGGGGTTTTTCTTGAAGTAGCGGTTGTGGGTGAAGGGCATCCAGTAGGCCTCGGTCCTGAGGCTCATGGCCTGCTCCATGACTGCAGTTTCGTGTTTCATGAGGCACCTCACACTTTATCCGGCAGAGAGCTTACACTGGCGCCTAGAAATTGGAATGAGCGACACGGAGGGGCCGAACCGGGCGGCCGTCCGAGGCAGGAGCGCTTTAGAAAAGGAGCAAATCCTATGTATTCCAATATCGTCGTCGTCTTCAACTTCGTTCTCAGCCAGTGGAGCCTCACGCCGCAGGCGTTCAAGGAGGCGGTGCTCGCGGCGGCTCTCGCCAAGTGCGTGCTCGCGGTGATCTGGTGGACGACGCGCATGCTCGTTGCCAAGTTTCCCGCCAATGCTGCGCTCTCTGCTTGCCAGAAACTGCTCGACACCCGGCCGGCGAAGCTCGTCGTGCTGATTCTCGATATCACGCTGATCGACGTGTTCCTCTTTTTTGCGGGCGTAGCGCTGCTCGACCTGAGCCAAAACTTCTCCGTCTTTTCGCTGTGGAGCGCGATGTTGTTCTCGTTCCTCCTCGTCTACATGGTGATGGTGGCGAACAAGGACATCAAGAAATACTAGCGGGCCCGGGATGCCGCTCTCCCACATCGAGCACTACCTCGTCCTCTCCGACGAGATCGACGCGACGCGCGACTGGTACCGCGACGTGCTCGGCATGCAGGAGGGCTGGCACCCGGAGTTCGGTTTTCCCGTCTACTGGATGTACCTCGAGGGCGTGGACGTGGTCCACATCGGCAAGAGCGCGAAGCACGCGAGCGACAACCAGAAGGCCTACCTCGGGCGTCTCGCGCAGGATGCCGGTGCGGGCACGGGCGCGATCGACCACATCGCGTTTCGCGCCAAGGGCCTGAGAGAGACCCTGTTGCACCTGCGCCGCCACAAGATCCAATTCAGCGAGCGGCGCGCGAACGGGCAGGCGCTCTATCAGCTGTTCATGGTCGACCCCAACGGCATCAAGGTCGAGTTGAATTTCGACGCCGCCGAAGCGCAGGGCATC
Source organism: Betaproteobacteria bacterium (assembly GCA_005884335.1). Taxonomy (GTDB): domain Bacteria; phylum Pseudomonadota; class Gammaproteobacteria; order Burkholderiales; family SG8-39; genus VBDM01. The sequence continues at coordinate 1,094 of VBCJ01000346.1, forward strand.
GAGCCTGAGATCACCGCGGAGAAGCTGGCGGCGCGGGAAAACCGGTAGGGTTCATCCGACCCGAGCATGCGCCTGATCACTTTTTCCCTGCGCGGCGCCGGCTCCCCGCGGATCGGAGTGCGAGTCGCACGCCAGGTGCTCGATCTTGCCGCCGCTGCCGGAATCGCCGGCGAACCTGCGCCCCCGGCGCGCATGAAGGACCTGCTCGCCGCGGGCGACCCGGCGATGAAGCAGGTGCGCAAGTTGTCGGCGGAGGCGCACGCAGACCGCGCGGGGTTCGCCGCGGGCTTGCTCGATGAGCGCGAGATTCGCTACCTGCCGCCCATCCCCGACGCCGACAAGTTCCTGTGCGCCGGGAAGAACTACCGCACGCATCTCGAGGAATTGAAGAGGAACGAGCTGTTGACCGAGACGCCGCAGGAGCCGACCGGTTTCATCAAGCTCAACTCTGCCTTGAGCGGCCACAACGCACGAGTCGCCCGGCCCGAAGGCATCGTCAGTCTCGATTACGAGCCGGAGCTGGTGTTCGTCATCGGAAAGCGCGCGTTGGGCGCGAAGAAGAGGGACGCTTTCGATCACGTCGCCGGGGTGACGATCCTGAACGATCTCACCTGCCGCGACCTTCAGAAGCGCGAGGTCGCCTCGGGCTCGCGCTTCTGGACCGGCAAGAACATCCCGGGCTTCGGGCCCTTGGGGCCCGAGATCGTGACGATGGACGAGATCCGCGACCCCTACGATCTGTGGATGACCTGCTCGGTGAACGGCGAGGAGCGCATCCGCGTCAACACGCGCGACCAGATCTGGAAGCTGCCCGACCTCCTCGAGCATTTCTCGCGCTACATCCCGATCGAGCCGGGCGACATGTTCGCAACCGGCGCCCCCGGCGGAGTCGCCGTGGGCAAGCCGAACGCGGCGGAATTGTTCTTGAAGCCCGGGGACGTGGTCGAATGCTCGATCGAGGGCGTGGCGACGCTGCGCACCCATATCGTTTCGCCCGGAACAGTCGAACGCCGCGGACACGCAAGATAATTCAGGTCGGAGGAAGCCATGAGAGGAATCGTGAAATCAATGCGCGGGTTCGGGCTGGCCGCGCTCGTCGCATCGGCCCCGGCCGCGGGGCAGGTGACTCTCAACGCGAGCTCCT
>VBCJ01000257.1 GCA_005884335.1 Betaproteobacteria bacterium
TAGGGTGACAGCCGCCCGTACAGCTTGGTGTACCCCGCCACGTACGCGACTGCCAGCACGATGAGCGTGATGATTCCCAGCGTATGGGGCTTGCCGAAGCCGCCGTGCTGGAAGATCCCGAAGCCGGTCAGGCAGGTGATGACGGTCGCGATCACGTAGGTTTTCCCGAGCATGTTCCTCGGAGAAATCTCCTTGTCGCGTATCAAGGCGATGAGTCCGGCGGCCACGGCAATCAAGCTGATCGCGGTGTGAATCACGCCTAGCGGTGTCAATCCGAACATGTCGATCTCCCCTGTAGAAACAAATCCGTCTTCACGAAATTCAAATGCGTGCATCGGGCAGGCATCGCGGCACTTCTCCCATTCATTGACGAACAAAGCCCGTGTACGACGAATGCTATCACCATGGAACCGCGCCGCGTTGCGCGCCGCAGGTTACGCAATGGCGGTGCAAGTGTGCCCAGGATGGCAGCTGACAACTGTTTGCACGCGGCGTAGGCTGTCAAACGATGAAACTTCCCCAGCTCCTTGGCATCGACCTTCCGATCATTCAAGCGCCCATGGCGGGCGTGCAGGGCAGCGCGCTGGCGGTGGCCGTATCCAATGCAGGCGGTCTCGGCTCGCTGCCTTGCGCGATGCTCGGCCTCGGTGCCATGCGCGAGGAGCTCGCGAAAATCAAGGCGCAGACCGGCAAACCTTTCAACGTGAACTTCTTTTGCCACACTCCCCCCGCGCCGGATGCCAAGCGCGAGGCGGTCTGGCGAGCAGCGCTTTCGCCCTTCTACAAGAAATATGGAATCGATCCAGGGAGCATTCCCGCCGCGCCGGGACGCGCACCGTTCAGCGCCGAGGCCGCCGACGTGCTTGCTGAATTCAAGCCCGCCGTGGTGAGCTTTCATTTCGGTTTGCCGTCGAAGGAATTGCTGGCGCGCCTAAGAGCGTGGCGCCCGAAAGTGATCTCTTCGGCGACCACCGTCGAGGAAGCGCTCTGGCTCGAAGCGCACGGGGTCGACGCCGTCATCGCACAAGGTCTGGAGGCCGGCGGACATCGCGGAATTTTCCTGTCGAACGATCTGAGCACCCAGGTCGGCACGTTCGCGCTGTTGCCGCAGATCGCGCGCGCGGTGAAGCTCCCGGTCATCGCCGCCGGCGGCATCGCCGATGCGCAAGGCGTCGCGGCGGCGATGGCGCTCGGCGCAGCCGGCGTGCAGATTGGAACCGCTTACATGCTGTGCCCGGAAGCCACGACGAGCGCAGTGCATCGCGCAGCGCTTAAGAGCGAGGCCGCGCGCCATACCGCGCTCACCAACCTTTTCACGGGCCGGCCCGCCCGAGGAATCATGAATCATGTGATGAAGGAACTGGGCCCGATCAGCAGCGCAGCGCCTGAGTTTCCCTTAGCGACCTCTGCCATAGGCCCCTTGCGCGCTCGAGCCGAAAGCGAAGGCTCTGGTGATTTCTCTCCGCTCTGGTGTGGCCAGAATGCCAGCGGATGCAAGGAGGTACCGGCGGCCCAGCTTACGCTGGAATTGGCCGCAAATCCTTAGTCTTCGGTTGGCGTACGGCCAAAGGCATACACATGACCAAAGGACGATTGGAAGCCTTCACTGACGGCGTGATCGCCGTCATCATCACGATCATGGTGCTGGAGCTCAAAGTTCCGCACGATGCCGACCCGAAGGCGCTCGCGCCGCTCATCCCGGTGTTCCTGAGCTACGTGCTCAGCTTCGTGTTCGTCGGCATTTACTGGAACAACCACCACCACATGTTTCATGCGGTCCACCACGTCAACGGCGCGACCCTGTGGGCCAACCTGCATCTGCTGTTCTGGCTGTCGCTCGTGCCGTTCGTCACGGGGTGGATGGATGAAAATCACTTCGCGGCGCTGCCGGTCGCGGCTTATGGCTTGGTGCTGCTCGGTGCGGCGTGCGCGTACACCATCCTGACGCGCGTGCTTCTGGCGACGCACGCCAAGGATTCGCCGCTCGCCAAGGCGCTGGGGAAGGATTTCAAGGGAAGCATCTCGCTCGTCATCTACATCGGCGCGCTTCCGCTCGCCTTCGTGCACCCCTGGATCGCATGCGGCCTGTACGTGGTCGTGGCCGCGATCTGGCTGTGCCCAGACCGGCGCTTCGAGAAGCTGCTAGACGACGCGAAGGCGTAGCGGCGATGGACCCGGAAAAGATCAAGGTACGCGTAACGGAAACCGGGCAGACACTGGACGTCGTGGTCTACAGCAAGCGGGCCGACCGGATAGAGATCGTGCTCGGCGAAGGCATCCACAACGTCAAGTGCGAGCTGACCCCGACTCGAATGGGCCTGTCCTACGCGGGAAGCGTGAGAGGGCGGGAGCTCGTCTACGAGCGCAGCCGCGAGCAGGTTCAAGCCGACATCGACAAGCTCAACCCGGCGCTGCGCGAACCCAGGCGGCGTTGATGACAACGCAGAGATAAGCTCTACTCGACCTCATCGATCCACGCCATCTGGATCGCCTCGAGGATCTTCTCGCCGCAGTGCTTCGGGTCGTCGTCGAACTCGTCGAGCTCCCGCACCCACTCGAACAGGTCGGTGAAACGCACGTTCAGCGGGTCGATGTCGGGATACTTCTCCGAGAGCGCGATGGCGATTTCGAGGGTGTCGGTCCATTTCATGTCCGCCTCTACTTGATCTCTTTCACCATGTTGATGGTGTATTTCGGGATCTCGATGGTGAGGTCGCTGTCCTTGACGATCGCCTGGCAGGACAGCCTCGAATTCGGCTCCAGCCCCCAGGCCTTGTCGAGCAGGTCGTCCTCATTTTCCTCGGAGGGAGCCAGCGTCTCGAAGCCCTGGCGAACGACCACGTGACAGGTGGTGCAGGCGCAGGATTTTTCGCAGGCGTGCTCGATCTCGACGCCGTTCTGCAGCAGGTTGTCGCAGATGGACTCGCCCGTCTTGGCCTCGATGACGGCGCCGCCGGGACACAGCTCTTCGTGCGGGAGGACGATGATCCGGGGCATCAGGCTAGAGGCTCTCGACCTTCCTGCCGGCCAGCGCCCGCTTGATGGAGCGGTCCATGCGCCGGCCGGCAAAAGCTTCGGACGCGCGGTTGACGCGTTCAATGCCCGACTTGATTGTGCGATGATCGGTGCAGGCGAGCGTCTTGCGCAGCGCGTCGAGCTCCGTGCGCAGCGCGGCGGATTCTTCCGTCGAGAGCAGATCGGCGTCCTCGCGCAGCGCGGCCTCCGTCGCCTCGAGCATGCGTTCGCCCTCGACCCGCTGTTCCCTGAGCGCACGCGCATGCACGTCGTCCTTCGCGTGGTCGAACGAGTCCTTGAGCATCTGCGTGATCTGCTCGTCGGTGAGCCCGTAGGAAGGCTTGACGGCGATCGCGGCCTCGACGCCCGTGGTGGATTCACGCGCGGATACCGAGAGCAGCCCGTCGGCGTCCACCTGGAAAGTGACGCGGATGCGCGCGGCGCCCGCGACCATCGGCGGAATGCCGCGCAATTCGAACCGGGCGAGGGAGCGGCAGTCGGACACGAGCTCGCGCTCGCCCTGCACCACGTGGATGCTCATCGCGGTCTGGCCGTCCTTGTAGGTGGTGAATTCCTGCGCGCGCGCCACGGGGATCGTGGAATTGCGCGGGATGACCCTCTCCGCGAGGCCGCCCATGGTCTCGATGCCGAGCGAAAGCGGGATGACATCGAGCAGCAGCCAGTCGTCCCCCGAAGCCTTGTTGCCCGCGAGCACGTTCGCCTGGATCGCTGCGCCGAGCGCGACGACCTTGTCCGGATCGAGATTGTTGAGCGGCGCCTGGCCGAAAAGCTCGGCGACCATCTGCTGCACGTGCGGCATGCGCGTCGCGCCGCCGACCATCACCACGCCCTTGACCTCGCTCCATTCCAGCCGCGCGTCGCGCAGCGCCTTGCGAGTGGGCCCCAGGGTCTTCGCGACGAGGGGCCGGGTCATTTCCTGGAATTCCTTCTGCGTGACGGTCACATCCACCGTCTCGCGGCTCATGAGCGTGGCGGAGATGCGCGCCTCCAAGTGGGTCGTCAGGAATTCCTTGGCGGCGCGCGATTGGGTGAGCAGCAGCCGCGTGTCCTCCGAGGAAAGCGGCGCGAGCCTTGCGCGCTCAACGACCCAGCAGAACAGGCGCTGGTCGAAATCGTCGCCGCCGAGCGCGGCGTCGCCGTTGGTCGCCATCACCTCGAACACGCCCTTCGAGAGCTTCAGGATCGAAATGTCGAAAGTGCCGCCGCCGAGATCGTAGACGGCGTAAATGCCTTCGGCGGCATTGTCCAGGCCGTAGGCGATCGCCGCCGCGGTCGGTTCGTTCAAGAGCCGCAGCACGTTCAGGCCGGCGAGCTTTCCCGCGTCCTTCGTGGCCTGCCGCTGCGCGTCGTCGAAGTACGCGGGGACCGTGATGACGGCGCCGGCAAGCTCGCCGCCCGCTTTCCCGACCAGGCTTTCCTCGGCCCGGGCGCGCAGCACCTTGAGGATCTCCGCCGAGACTTCCACCGGGCTTTTCACGCCGGCGACGGTGCGGATCTGCACCATGCCGGGCAAATCCAGGAAATCGTAGGGGCTGTTCTCGGCGTGCGTGACGTCCTTCAGGCCGCGCCCCATGAAGCGTTTCACCGATACGATGGTGTTTCTAGGGTCGCGCGCCTGCTCCGCCTCGGCCCCCCGCCCGACGGCCACCCCTCCGTCGCGCAGATAACGCACGATCGACGGCAGAAGGGCGTGGCCGTCGTGGTCGTTGAGCACCACGGCAATGCCGTTCCTCACCGCGGCCACCAGCGAATTGGTGGTGCCGAGGTCGATGCCCACCGCGAGGCGATGCCGGTGCGGTCCGGGCGACTCGCCGGGCTCGGAAATCTGCAGCAGCGCCATTTCAGGCCTCGAGCCTCATGTCTCGAGCTCCGCCAGCTTGTCGTCGATCTCGTCGTCGAGCTTTTCGTAGAACATCAGCACGCGGGTGGTTTCAGAGGCGGCCCCGTCATCGCGGCCTTCGTCCAGCTGAGCTTGCAGTTTTTCATAGATCTTCCTGCTCTCGTCGCGCAATCCGGCTCGCAACCGGAGCAGGGCTTCGGGATTTTCGGACCCGGCTTCGATGCGCTCGCGCCAGCCCATCTGTTCAATCAGGAACTGAGGCGGCATCGACGTACGAGTCTCGAACTCCGGATCCACGCCGCGCAATTGCAGAATATAGACGGCCCGCCGCAAAGGGGACTTCAAGGTCTGATAGGCCTCGTTCACCCGCGTCGCCAGCTGCATGGATGCGCGCCGCTCGGGGTCGGGCGCGGCGGCAAAGCGGTCCGGATGCACCTCGCGCTGCAGCTCGTGATAGCGCGCTTCGAGCGCCGCGGCATCGACGGCGAAGCGCGCCGGCAGGTCGAACAGCTCGAAGTGGTTTTGATTCAGGTTCATTTCGGATTTCCGGGATAGAAAAAAAGGGGCATTCGCCCCTTTCTCGGCACCGCGAGGCCGGGCCTCGCTAGACGTTGAACGATTCGCCGCAGCCGCACTCATCCTTCACGTTGGGATTGTTGAACTTGAAGCCCTCGTTCAAGCCCTCGCGGGTGAAGTCGAGCTCCGTGCCTTCCAGGAACTGAAGGCTCTTCGGATCGACGACGACCTTCACGCCGTGGCTCTCGAAGGTCTGATCTTCCGGATTCACCGCGTCGGCGTATTCGATCCGGTAGGCGAGCCCCGAGCAGCCCGAGGTGCGAACGCCCAGGCGCAAACCCACGCCCTTCCCTCGCTTGGAGAGGAAATTGGAGACGTGAGTCGCGGCGCGTTCTGTGAGAGTGATCATTGTTCTCAGGCCGCCTTGGCTTCCTTTTCCGCAGGCTGCGGGAGGCCGTGCTTCTTGCGGTAATCGACGATCGCCGCCTTGATCGCATCCTCGGCGAGGATCGAGCAATGGATCTTCACCGGCGGCAGCGCCAGCTCCTCGGCGATCTGGGTGTTCCGGATCGTCTCCGCCTGGTCCAGCGTCTTGCCCTTCACCCACTCGGTGACGAGCGACGAGGACGCGATCGCGGAGCCGCAGCCGTAGGTCTTGAAGCGCGCGTCTTCGATCACACCCTGCTCGTTGACCCGGATCTGCAGCTTCATCACGTCGCCGCAGGCCGGCGCGCCGACCATGCCGGTGCCGATGTGATCGTCGGCCTTGTCGAAAGAACCGACGTTGCGCGGGTTCTCGTAGTGGTCCAGTACCTTGTCGCTGTATGCCATGCTCTACTCCTTCACTTCAATGTGCTGCCCATTGCACGGTATTCAAGTCCACGCCCTCCTTGTACATCTCCCACAGAGGGGAGAGCTCGCGCAGCTTGCCGATCTTGGAGCGCAGGAGCCTGACGGCGTAGTCGATCTCCTCCTCGGTGGTGAAGCGGCCGATGGTGAAGCGGATCGAGCTGTGGGCGAGCTCGTCCGAGCGCCCGAGCGCCCGCAGGACATACGAGGGCTCGAGGCTCGCCGAAGTGCAGGCCGAGCCCGAGGACACGGCCACGTCCTTGATCCCCATGATCAGGGATTCGCCCTCGACGAAGTTGAAGCTGACGTTGAGGTTTCCCGGTATGCGCCGCTCGATGTCGCCGTTGACGTACACCTCTTCCATGTCCTCGAAGCCGGCGAGCAGCCGGTCGCGCAAGCTTCGGATGCGCTCGCTCTCCGCCGCCATCTCGAGCTTCGCGATGCGGAACGCCTCGCCCATGCCGACGATCTGGTGGGTCGGGAGCGTCCCCGAGCGCAAACCCCGCTCGTGGCCGCCGCCGTGGATCTGCGGCTCGATGCGCACGCGCGGCTTCCTGCGCACGTACAGCGCGCCGATGCCCTTCGGGCCGTACACCTTGTGCGCGGTCACCGTCAAAAGATCCGCTTTCAGCTTCTGCAAGTCGATCGGGATCTTTCCGGCTGCCTGCACCGCGTCGCAGTGAAAGATGATGCCTTTCGTGCGGCAGATCTCGCCGATCTCGGCGACCGGCTGGATCACGCCGATCTCGTTGTTCACCATCATCACCGACACGAGGACGGTATCGGGGTGGAGGGCGGCCTTGAATTTTTCCAGGTCGAGCAGCCCGTTTTGCTCCGGATCGAGGTAAGTCGCTTCGAACCCCTGGCGCTCGAGCTCGCGCACCGTGTCGAGCACCGCTTTGTGCTCGGTCTTCATCGTGACGATGTGCTTGCCTTTGCCCTTGTAGAAATTCGCCGCGCCCTTGATGGCGAGGTTGTTGCCTTCGGTCGCGCCGGAAGTCCAGATGATCTCCTTCGGATCGGCATTGAGGAGCGCCGCGACGTGCTCGCGCGCCTCCTCCACCGCCTTCTCCGCCTCCCAGCCGAAAGCGTGCGACCGGCTCGCCGCGTTGCCGAACTGTTCGGTGAGGAAGGGAATCATCTTCTGCGCCACGCGTGGGTCCACCGGCGTGGTCGCGGAATAGTCGAGGTAGATCGGGAATTTCATGTCGTGCGCGCCCCGCTCAGGCCGACACCGCGGTTTCCTTGCCGCGTTTGTCCTGGAGCACGCTCACCGATTCCTTGCGCGTCGCCTGCTGCGCGACGAGGTCGGAGAGCTTCACCGAATCCAGGTACTCGTACATCTTGTCGTTGAGCTTGGCCCAAAGATCATGGGTCATGCAGCGCTGCTCGTCGTGGCAGTTTTCCTTCCCGCCGCACTGCGTCGCGTCCAGCGGCTCGTCCACCGCCGTGATGATGTCCGCGACCGATACTCTTTCGAGACCCCGCGCGAGCGTGTAGCCTCCGCCGGGCCCGCGAACGCTGTCGACCAGTGTGTGGCGCCGCAACTTGCCGAAGAGTTGTTCCAGATACGAGAGCGAGATGCTCTGCCGCTGGCTGATGCCGGCGAGCGTCACCGGACCCTTTCCGCCGTGCATGGCGAGGTCCAGCATCGCGGTCACTGCGAATCGTCCTTTGGTCGTCAGTCTCATGGTTGCACCCTGTGAAGGGGTTCCGAATACCCGATTGATTCGCTCAAGTATACCCAATCCCGAGGGAATTGATCAACTATTTGTTGACCACCTTGGGCCCCAGGCGAAGCTGCCTTTGGGTGTCTTCGCGCTCCGTCTGAAGGTCTTCAATCTGATTCAGAATCAACTCGATACGCTTATCCATCTCGACGCTGTGATCGAGCAGGCCCTGGACCGCCTTGGCCAATGGGTCATCCTCCGCCTTGGAAGTCACGGCGTAAGCGGAGAATCCCAGCTTCGCCGCCTTCTCCTCGCGGGTCTTGTCCTGCTCGTCGAGAATGACCCGCGCGGGGATTCCCAGCGCGGTCGCGCCGGCGGGGACGTCTTTCACGACCACGGCGTTCGAACCGATTTTCGCGCCCTCCCCGATGACGATGGGCCCGAGCACCTTCGCCCCCGCGCCGATGACGACCCCCTGCCTGAGCGTCGGGTGGCGCTTGCCCTTGTTCCACGTTGTCCCGCCCAGCGTCACGCCGTGGTACAGGGTGCAGTCGTCCCCCAGTTCCGCGGTCTCGCCGATCACCACCCCCATGCCGTGGTCGATGAACACGCGGCGGCCGATTTTCGCGCCCGGATGAATCTCGATGCCGGTGAGAAAACGCGAGATGTGCGACACGAAGCGGGCGAGCCAGCGCATCCTGATGCGCCACAGCCCGTGCGCCAGGCGATGAATCAGGAGCGCGTGAAAACCGGGATAGCAGGTGATGACTTCCCAGGTCGAACGCGCCGCCGGGTCGCGTTCGAATACGCAGGCTATGTCTTCGCGAATTCGAGTAAACATCGGGATTCCAGAGACCGATGCCCGGCATTATCGGAAACCTTAGTGAATTGGTCAACTATTTCCTGGGTGCAGCCCTGTCGTCCCAGGCCGCGAGCATGCCCCGCAGAATGTTGACCTCCACCGTCTCCAGCCGCGCCTTCGCGAAGAGGCGCCGCAAGCGATCCATGAGCTTGCGCCGAGCGCGCGCGTGCAGATAGCCGCTCGCCCACAGGCTGCGCTCGAGATGCGCAAAGAGTTTCTCGATCTCCTCGTGGGTCGCGGACCCCTTCTTCTCGGGTACGGCGGGCGGGGCTAGCGCGGCCATGCGCAACTCGTAGGCGACCACCTGCACCGCTTGGGCGAGATTCAGGGAAGCGTATTCGGGATTGGCGGGAATGTGCGCAAGGGCGCTGCACCGCATGATTTCCTTGTTCGAGAGGCCGACGGTTTCGTTGCCGAAGACGATTGCGACCTCGTCCCTTCGCGCCGCGCTCAAGAGCTCGCGCGCCGCAGCGCGCGCATCGAGCAACGAATGCGACAGCCCGCGTGCACGCGCGCTCAAAGCCACGGAGTACGTCGTTCCGGCGAGCGCCTCCTCCAGACTCGCGCACGCGCGCGCGGACTCGAGCACATCGAGCGCGCCGGAGGCCATGGCCCGCGCCTCCGGATGCGGGAAGCGCTTCGGCCCCACCAGGCGGAGTTGCGTGATGCCCATGGTCTTCATGGCGCGCGCCGCGGCGCCGATATTGCCGGGATGCGAAGGCCGCAGTAGAACGACGCGGATTCGAGACAGCGGGCCGCCGGCTTTCATACTAGAATCCCGCGTTCAGCGGCACCGCTCTTTTGAATTCCCGGACGAAAAAATGCACCCGATGCTCGGAATCGCGGTCAGGGCCGCGCGGCGGGCCGGCGCGATCATCAATCGCGCCGCGCGCGACGTGGATCTGCTGCCGGTAACACGCAAGCGGCACAACGATTTCGTCACCGAGGTCGACAAAGCCGCCGAGCAGGCGGTCATCGAAATACTGCACCGCGCCTATCCGGACCATGCGATTCTAGCAGAGGAGTCCGGCGCCTCCGCCGGGAAAGCGGGCGAGTCCGAGTACACCTGGATCGTCGACCCGCTCGACGGCACGACCAATTTCATCCACGGCTTTCCCCAGTACGCGGTCTCGGTCGCCTTGCGGCACAAGGGCGTTCTCACGCAGGCTGTGATTTACGATCCGACTGACAACGAGTTGTTCACTGCGACGCGCGGCCGGGGCGCGTACCTGAACGAGCGGCGCATCCGCGTCTCCAAGCGCGTGCACCTCAGCGAGGCGCTGATCGGCACCGGTTTCCCCTTTCGCGATCTCCGGAGCCTCGACGAATATCTCGCCATGTTCCGCGAGTTCACGGTTCGCACCGCCGGCCTGCGCCGCGCGGGCGCCGCGGCCCTCGACATCGCCTACGTGGCCGCGGGAAGGCTCGACGGATTCTGGGAAATGGGCCTTTCGCCCTGGGACATGGCGGCAGGCGCCCTGCTCGTGCAGGAGGCCGGGGGCCTGGTCGGGGATTTTCGCGGCGACTCCGGCTACGTCGATTCGGGCCGCATCGTCTGCGGCAACCCGAAAATCTTCGCTCAAATGCTTCAAGTCATCGGGCCGCTTGCCGCGAAGTAGGCGTGGTTCCCCAGTCCATGCACCGCCTGCTCCGCATCCTCGTCGCGGGCTCGATCCTGTGGGGCCTGCCCGCCCACGGCGCCGAGCTGCGCATCGGCCTCGCCGCGGACGTGACCTCGATGGACCCGCACTTCCTCGGCATCGCGCCGAACATCAACATGGCCTGGCACGTATTCGACGCGCTCACCCACGTGGACGAGGACGCGCGCCTCATTCCCGGCCTCGCCCTCTCCTGGCGGGCGGTCGACGCGACGACCTGGGAGTTCAGGCTGCGACGGGGCGTGCGCTTCCACGACGGGACCGAGCTCACGGCGGAGGACGTGCTGTTCTCGATCGAGCGCACCTTCCAGGTTCCCAACGGCCAGTTCCGGACCTTCACGCAGCGCATCGTCGGCAAAGAGGCCCTGGACGCGCACACGCTCCGGCTGAAGACCGCGACGCCCTACGCAATGGTGCCCTACGATCTCAATTCGGTGTTCATCGTTTCGAGGAAGGCCGCGGCCCGCTCAGGGCCGGAGGATTTCGACTCGGGCAGGGCGATGATCGGCACCGGTCCTTTCAGGTTCGTGCGCTTCGCGCGCGGCGACCGCGTCGAGCTCGCCCGCAACGACGACTATTGGGGAGCGCAGGGTGGAAAAAGCGCGGCCTGGGAGAAGGTCACTTTCCGCATCGTGCCCACGGACCCGGCGCGACTCGCCGGCCTCCTCTCCGGAGACCTCGACGCGATCGAGCAGGTCCCCACTGCGGACCTGCCGCGCATCCGCCGCGACGCCAGGCTGCAGACGGCGCAAAAGGTTTCGTGGCGCACGATTTTCTTCCATCTCGATCAGCAGCACGAGCGTGCGCCCGGGCTCGCCGACAACGCCGGCACGCCTCTAGCGCGCAATCCCTGCCGCGACC
>VBCJ01000347.1 GCA_005884335.1 Betaproteobacteria bacterium
CGTCATTTTCCCCGGCCTCGCGCGCGTTCCGGGCTCCGGCTCTTCGGGCTGCAACTCCGCGTCCTCGGCTTGCGCCTGCTGTTGCAGCCAACGCGAAAATTCGACGACCTCGGGCCGCGCGACGGACCGCGGCGGCAGAACGATGTAAAAGGCGCGCGAGTCGGCGGGTGACCACATGTAGCGCTTTCCGAACGGCAGAATCAGCTTCCCCTGCTTCACCCATTTGCTGACGAAGCGGCTGCGTCCGAGCGCGATGCCCTGGCCCTCGATCACGGCCTGGAGGAGCTGATCGTAGTGCGAGAAACGCAGGGTGCCGGCCGGTTTCACCCCTTGAGTCTGCGTCAGCTCGAACCATACGTCCCAGCTGAGCCACGGATAGCGCCGTTCGGGATCGTCGTAGTGCAGCAGCACGTGCCCCGACAGGTCCTGCGGCGCCTTCAATTTGCGGCCGGCAAGCACCGATCTTGAGCAGATCGGAAAGACGAGCTCCCCGAACAGCCGCACGGCCCCGCTGCCTGCCGCCTTCGGCGTGCAATAGCGGATCGCGAGATCGAAGCCTTCGCGTTCGAGGTCCTGGATCCGGTTCGTCGCCGCAAGCCGCATGTCGATCGCCGGATGCAGCCGCCGGAAGTCGTTGAGCCGCGGCACCAGCCACAGCGCCGCAAAGGACACGGTGGTCGTGACGGTGAGCATGCCGGCCGGGCGCGCGAGCCTGCCCGCAACGTCGCGCAAAAGGCGCAGAACTTCCCCCGCGGTCTTGTAAAGCGTCTGGCCCTCCTCGGTCAGGCGCAGCTCGCGGTGGTTCCGGCGAAACAGCGCCACGCCGAGTTGTTCTTCCAGCGTCTGGATCTGGCGGCTGATCGCCGACTGGGTGACATAGAGCTCCGCCGCGGCCTTGGTGAAGCTCAGGTTGCGGGCGGCGGCCTCGAAACCCTTGAGCAGGTCGAGCGAAGGCAGCTCCCGGGCGCGCTCAATCATTCCATTTACTCATGCAAAACATGCCAAAAGATCGTTTGATCCGGTCCTGCCTTGCAAGAATAATATCACTCGCCGATCAAGCGCAATCCGCAGTACTCCGAAGCGTGGAAGAGCATGCGGAAAGCGCATTATGAAAGGAAGGACCATGGACATCAAGTTTGCAGGGCAGAGCCGGGTAGCAAGGTATGGCGTCGCCCTGGGTCTCCTGCTTTACGCCGTGTGGTGCGGACTCGCTCGGGCTTTCGGGCCCCGGGATTTCGACCCTCGTCGCCTGCGCGGCTGGCGCGGATCGCTGTGACCGCGATAGGAGATGCCCATGAACATTCGGTTCGATCGCGCCCAGCTCCACCTCGAAGCTCGTGAGCTCATCCGCCTATACGACCCCCGGGGAGCGCGGGTCGAGTGCGTTCGAGGGGCGCTGTGGATCACCCAGCATAGGGATCACGAGGATTACTTCCTCGCGGCGAACGATGCGCTCACCCTCGAGCGCCCGGGCCTGGCGTTGATTCACGCGCAGGAGCGCAGCGAGCTCGTTCTGTCGGAACCGGCGCCGTCCCCGCGCCTGCGACAGGCAATCGGACGCGCGTTCGTCACGGCCTTACGCGCGGTCGGCCGAGGGCTCTTACGGCAATTCGGCCCTGAATCCATAGACAGGCACGGCGCCGGCTCGTACCACGGGCTTTGATCGCAAGATAGCACCCGCAGGATCTTTGCCTGGGCGCGCCCGCGCGCCGCCGGTTTCGTTGACACCGCAACATCGCGCGCCTAACATCGGTCGCGCAGTCGTCGTGCCGCCGGCACCGCCCCGGTTGTCGACGATGTCGTCTCCTTCCAATGGATGCCGGTCTGCTCGCCAGCTCGGTACGCAAGCTACCACAGCGCGGCGCCGCGCGCGAATTCGGGCCCGCTAGCGCTCGAGATCCGAAGGCTTGTCGATGTCGTGCACGGCCCCGGGGTCATCGACGTCAAGCAACTTTACCCATTCGGGGTGCTCCTTGACGAATTGGCGCGCGCCGTCGTCTCCGTGCAAGGAAGAGAGCTCTTCGTAGAAGCGCGGCGCGAATCCGACCGGGTGCCCGCGCTGACCGTGGAACGAAGGTGCGGCGATCGCTGCGCCCTCCTCCAGGGCTTTCGTGACGATCCGGATAGTTTCGGGACGGATGAACGGCATGTCGGCGAGCGCGACGATCCAACCCTTCGCGTCGGAGGTCGCGCGTACGCCCGCGGCAAGGCTCGTTCCCATGCCCTCGCTCGCGTTCTTGCACACGACGGTGTTGCAGCCGGCGTCGCGCAGCATTTTTGCGAGCTTCTGCGCCCGCGGCCTGACGACCGCTATGGACTCCGGCAGGGCCTCCAGCAGATGTTGGGCGGCGGCGAGCCCGATCGGCGTTCCAGCTTCGGGCGCGCCCGCAGGCAGCGCCTGGAGCAGCTTGTTCGAGCCGAAGCGCTTCGAATAGCCCGCCGCCAGAAGAATGCCGCGGATCGTTGCGGCCATGAGCTCCCCCTCGAAGGAGAGGGAGAATAGCTAGTTTTGCGGAACTTCGCAGCCTGCCGAGACGTTGACCTTCGGCGGCTCGACCGTTTCCGGAATCTGCACGCCGCGCCTGACCGCCGTCATCTCGGCGAGGATGGCCACCGCGATCTCGGGCGGGGTCTTCGAGCCGATTTTCAGGCCCACCGGCCCGCGCAACCTCTCGATCTCGGAGGCGGCGAGGTCGAAATCCGCCAGACGTATGCGCCGCGCGTCGTTGTTCTTCTTGGAGCCGAGCGCGCCGACGTAGAACGCCGGCGATTTGAGCGCTTCCAGGAGCGCCGCGTCGTCGAGCTTGGGATCGTGAGTGACGGCGACCACTGCGCTGTGCGCGTCGAGGTTCATCTGCACGACGACATCGTCAGGATAGCCGCGGTTGATGGGGACTTCCTTGAAGTCCCAGCCGTCGGCGTATTCCCCGCGCGGATCGCACACGGTCACGTGATAGTCGAGCGCCTGCGCCATCTGCGCGAGATAGCGGCTCACCTGCCCCGCGCCGATGAGAAGCAGCCGCCAGCGCGGCCCGTGCACCGTCTTCAACACCTTGCCGTCGAACTCGAGCAGGTCCGACCATTTTCCCGGCTCCATGCGGACTTCGCCGGTTTCCATGTCGAGAAAGCGCGCAGCGAGCTCGTGGCGCTCGATCACGGTCAACAAATCCTTCAGCCTCGATCCCTTGCCGCCCGGCTCGAGCACGATCTGCAGCGTCCCGCCGCAGGGAAGCCCGAAGCGCGTCGCCTGCTCCTGGGTCACCCCGTACGTGGTCACCTCGGGTTTCTCCGCCG
>VBCJ01000258.1 GCA_005884335.1 Betaproteobacteria bacterium
TGGGCGCGACCGAGATCATGTTCGAAGGCGTGCCGGTGTGGCCGGACGCGGGGCGCTTCTGGAAAATGATCCAGGACCACAGGGTGACGGTGTTCTATACGGCGCCCACCGCGATCCGCACGCTCATCAAGGCGGGCGGCGATCTGCCGAGGAAATACAACCTGAAGTCGCTGCGCATCCTCGGGACGGTCGGCGAGCCGATCAACCCCGAGGCGTGGATGTGGTACTACAACACCGTCGGCGACAAGCGCTGCCCGATCGTCGACACCTGGTGGCAGACCGAAACCAGCAGCCACCTGATCACGCCGCTTCCCGGCGTGCACGCCTTGAAGCCCGGCTCCTGCACCATGCCGCTGCCGGGCGTCATGGCGGCGATCGTGGACGAGACCGGCCGCGACGTCGGGAAGGGCAAGGGCGGGATTCTCGTCATCAAGCGCCCGTGGCCGGGAATCATCCGCACCATCTGGGGCGATCCGGAGCGCTTCAAGAAGAGCTACTTTCCGCCCGAGTTCAAGGGCAAGCATTACCTCGCGGGCGACGGCGCGAGCCGCGACAAGGACGGATACTTCCGCATCATCGCGAAGAGCGAAGAAATAGAGCGGGACGTTTCGACCCTGGAGTGTCCCGCAATTCTCGAACAGTTGAAGCAGGCGATGTAATCGGTACGGTAGCTTCCTGGTAGTTCCTGGCCCAAACCACGCACGGAGACGAGCTCTACCATGACAAAGAAAACTAGAGCGACGGAACACACCGAGTTCAGCGAAGCGCAGATCGCGGTGCATTGGAAGGAAGAAGAGCGTTTCCGGCCGCCGAAGAAATTCGTTGAGCAGGCGAACGCGAAGGACCGGGATATTCGCGAGCGCTTCGGCCCGAAGAAATTCCCCAACTGCTTCAGGGAATACGCCGATATGTTGACCTGGTTCGAGCCGTATCGCACGATCCTCGACACGAGCAAGCCGCCCTTCTGGAAATGGTTCGTGGGCGGCAAGATCAACGCGAGCTACAACTGCGTCGATCGCCACCTCGCGCAGTATCGCAACAAGGCGGCGCTCATCTTTGTCCCCGAACCCGAAGATGAGCCGACGGTCGCGCTGACGTATCAGGAGCTCTATAACCGGGTGAATGAAATGGCGGCGCTGCTCCGCGACTTTTGCGGCCTCAAAGCGGGCGACCGCGTGACCTTCCACCTGCCGATGACGCTTGAACTGCCCATCACGATGCTCGCTTGTGCGCGACTGGGCGTCATTCACTCGCAGGTGTTCGGCGGATTCTCCGGCCAGGCGTGCGGCACGCGCATCCAGGACTCGGGCAGCCACATCCTCATCTCGATGGACGCCTACTGGCGCGCGGGAAAACTCGGCGATCACAAGGCGAACGCCGACATCGCGGTGCAAACCGCGCAAGAGATGGGGCAGCAGGTGGACAAGGTCCTTATCTGGCAGCGTTACCCCGGCAAGTACAGTTCGCCGACGCCGATGGTCAAGGGGCGCGATTTCTTCGTCAACGAAGTCCTGAAGAATTACCACGGCAAGCGCGTTGACCCCCTGCCGATGGACTCGGAAGCGCCGTTATTCCTGATGTATACCAGCGGGAGCACGGGCAAACCCAAGGGATGCCAACACCGCACCGGGGGATATCTCGCCTACGTCGCCGGCACCTCCAAGTACATTCAGGACATTCATCCGACCGACACTTACTGGTGCATGGCGGATATCGGCTGGATCACCGGGCATTCGTACATCGTCTACGGCCCGCTCGCCGTCGCCGCCACGAGCGTCGTGTACGAGGGCGTTCCCACCCATCCCGATGCGGGACGTCCGTGGAGAATCGCCGAGCGGCTGGGCGTCAATATCTTCCACACCGCGCCGACCTCGATCCGCATGTTGCGGAAACAGGGACCCGAAGAACCGAAAAAGTACAACTACCACTTCAAGCACATGACGACCGTCGGCGAACCCATCGAGCCTGAAGCGTGGCGCTGGTACTACCACGAGGTCGGCAAAGGCGAAGCCGTCATCGTCGATACCTGGTGGCAGACCGAGAACGGCGGATTCCTATGCAGCACGGTGCCCGCCATCGACCCGATGAAACCCGGCAGCGCGGGACCCGGGGTGCCCGGCATCTATCCGATCATCTACGATGAAAACGGCAAGGAGGTTCGCGCGGGCTCCGGCCAGGCGGGCAACATCTGCATCCGCAATCCGTGGCCCGGGATCATGCAGACGATCTGGGGCGATCCCGAACGGTTCGTCGATCAGTATTACGCGCGCTACTGCAAGAACCGCCACAGCAAGGACTGGCGCGATTGGCCCTATCTGGCGGGAGACGGGGCGATGCAGGCGGCGGACGGCTACTTCCGCATCCTGGGCCGCATTGACGATGTCATCAATGTCGCCGGCCATCGCCTCGGTACGAAGGAGATCGAGTCTGCGTGCCTGACGGTGCCTGAAGTCGCTGAAGCCGCGGCGGTGCCGGTCGCCGACGAGCTGAAAGGGCGCGTGCCCGAGATTTACATTGCGCTCAAGCCGGGCTATCAAGCCAGTCAAGAGATCGTCAACCGCGTGATCAAGGCGAACGAGGATCTGATCGGCAAGATCGCGCGACCGAAAAGCGTATATATCGTGCCCGACATGCCCAAAACGCGCTCCGGCAAGATCATGCGGCGCATTTTGGCTTCGATTTCGAATCGGAAGGACGTGGGTGACGTCACGACGCTTGCCAATCCCGATGTGGTCGAACAGATCCGCGTGTCGGTGCAAGGCAAGGAAAAAGTCGCGTCGAAAGACGCCTTGCCCGAGGACATCGCCAAATTCGGAGAGAACGACTAGTACTGGCCACGAGGGCCGTATGCTCATCCTGGAAGGGTCGCCGCGGCGCGTGCGGCGGCAGAGCAGCGTCTAGCGACTCGGTTGCGAGCGTAGACGCGGCCGGATACCGCGCGGGTTTGCTCGCGGTCGCGTAAAATCCTCCGCTCGACCGGAGAGGTGGATGAGTGGTTTAAGTCGCACGCCTGGAAAGCGTGTTTAGGTTAATAGCCTAACGCGGGTTCGAATCCCGCCCTCTCCGCCAAGACCCGTCCCAGGAAGTCCCGGAACGTCTGTCGTTGGATCCGTACAGGAATGTTACAACCGCGTCTCTAATCGGATGCAATAATTCCGCGCTAACAATCCCACGGATTCGGGTTTTCCGTTCCAAGATCATAGCTTGCGATAGCCTTGGCCACGACCTCGCGCTCGACGCTGCCTTCATCGGCGAGCGCCTTGAGCGCGGCGACCGTCACGTGATAGCGATCGACCTCGAAGAAGCTGCGTAGCGCCGCGCGCGTGTCGCTGCGGCCGTAGCCGTCGGTTCCAAGCGTGACGTAGCGGCGAGGCGTCCAGGTGCGGATGAGGTCGGGAACCGTACGCATGTAGTCGGTCGCGGCCACGATGGGGCCGCTCGTGTTCGCAAGGCAGCGCTCGACCCAGGATTTCCTCGGCTCGGCCTCCGGATGCAGACGATTCCAGCGCTCGGCGCCCAGGCCGTCGCGGCGCAGTTCGGTGAAGCTGGTGACGCTCCACACGTCGGCGGCGAGCCCCCAGTCGTTCTCCAGCATTTCTGCCGCCGCCAGCACCTCTCGCAGTATTGTCCCCGCGCCGAGCAGTTGCACCGCGTTTTTCTTTTGAGCGTTCGCGGCGCGCAATTTGTACATGCCCTTGAGGATGCCATCCCTCGCATCCTCCGGCATCGGCGGATGCGCGTAGTTTTCGTTCATCACCGTGATGTAGTAAAAGACATCTTCCCGCGCTTCGAGCATGCGCCGCATGCCGTCCTGCACGATGGCGATCAACTCATAGCCGAAGCATGGATCCCAGGCTACGCAATTGGGCACGGTGGAAAACAGCAGATGGCTCGACCCATCCTCGTGCTGCAAACCCTCGCCGGAGAGCGTAGTGCGCCCGGCCGTGGCGCCGAGCAGAAAACCGCGCGCGCGCGAATCGCCCGCGGCCCAGATCAGGTCGCCGACTCGCTGGAAACCGAAGCAGGAGTAGAAGATATAGAACGGCAGCATCGACACGCCGTGCGCGCTGTAGCTGGTCGCGGCGGCTAGCCAGGACGAGATCGCGCCGGCCTCGCTAATGCCTTCTTCCAGAATCTGCCCGTCCTTCGCTTCCTTGTAGTAGAGCAGTTCGTCCCTGTCTTCGGGTTCGTAAAGCTGGCCGAAGGGAGAATAGATCGCCACCTGGCGAAACAGCGATTGCATACCGAAAGTGCGCGCCTCGTCGGCGACTATGGGCACGACATGCTTTCCGATGGATTTGTCGCGCAGAAGCTGCGAGAGCATCTGCACGAACACCATGGTGGTCGATTGCTCGCGTTCGCCGCTGCCCGCGAGCAGCTTGCTGAATTCGGATAGCGCCGGAACGGGCAGGTTCCGCGTCCTTCCTTCGCGCGAAGGCAGATAGCCGCCGAGCGCAATGCGGCGCGCGTGCAGGTATTTCATCTCGGGAGTGTCCTCGTCCGGTTTGTACAGGCGCAGCGCGCCTACGTCCGCGTCGGAAAGCGGCAGCGCGAAGCGATCGCGGAAAGCCAGCAGTGCGTCGTCCTCCAGCTTTTTCTGCTGATGGGCGCCCATCTTGCCTTGCCCCTCGTGACCCATGCCGTAGCCCTTCTTGGTCTGCGCGAGAATCACGGTCGGCTGGCCCCTATGCGACGCGGCCGCGAGATAGCCGGCGTAGATCTTGACCGGGTCGTGACCACCGCGCCTGAGCCGGTCGATATCTTCGTCCGACAGATGCGCCACGATCGCTTGCAGCTCGGGATACTTGTTGAAAAAATGCTCGCGATTGAAGCGGCCGTCGGTAGCGGCGTAGGTCTGAAACTCGCCATCGACGGTTTCGTGCAGTCGTTTCAGGATGACGCCTTCGGTATCGCGCGCGAACAGCGGGTCCCAGTCCGAGCCCCACAGCACCTTGACGACGTTCCAGCCGGCGCCCGCGTACAACCCCTCCAGCTCTTGGACGATCGAACCGTTGCCGCGAACCGGCCCATCCAGCCGCTGTAGATTGCAATTGACGACGAAGACGAGATTGTCGAGACCTTCGCGCGCCGCGAGCGAAAGACCGGCGATGGACTCCGGTTCGTCCATCTCGCCGTCGCCCACGAAGCACCATACCTTGCGCGCGGCCGTTTGCAGAATGCCGCGAGCGGCGAGGTAGCGCATGAAGCGCGCCTGGTAGATCGCGTTCAGCGCGCCGAGCCCCATCGAACCCGTCGGGAACTGCCAGAAACCCGGCATCAGCCATGGGTGACAGTAGGACGACAGTCCCTTGCCTGCGGTTTCACGCCGGTAATTCGCCAGATTTTCCTCGGCAAGCCGCCCTTCCAGAAAAGCGCGCGCATAGACGCCCGGCGCGGAATGCGGCTGGAAGTACACCGCATCACCGTTCGGGCCAGCGCGGAAAAAATGGTTGTACCCCACTTCGAACAGGTCCGCGGATGAAGCATAGGTCGCCAGGTGCCCGCCAAGTTCCGGGTGCTCGCGATTGGCGCGCACCACCATGGCGAGCGCGTTCCAGCGCACCAGCGCGCCGAGCCTTGCCTCAACCTCAAGATTGCCGGGGAACTGGGGCTGATCGGCAAGCGAGACGGTGTTGCAATACGGCGTGCTGAGAAAGGGCGGCAGCGGAACGCGCCGCGCACGGGCATGATCGAGCAACCGGCGCAGAAGGAAATGTGCGCGCTCCGCGCCTTCTGTCTCCAGTACCGCATCGAACGCTTGCAGCCATTCGCGGGTTTCGACGGGATCGGCGTCCTTGGGCAACACGCGCCAATACCCGGAAAAAACCAGCTCGGTGCGGTCGGAAAGATCAGTCATGCAACCCTCCGTAATTCGCGGTTGAGGCGTCTTAGCGGCTGCTCAAGTCTGATATTGACAGCCCAGGATATGGCGTCCTCCCGGACCGGCTTCTAGGACCGCCGGATCCAGCCGTAGCGCCGGTTGCTCGGATGCCCGCCCGCGGCGAGGTAATCCCGGCGAAGCGCGGCGAGCTTGTCCTCCGGAACCGTGTGCAGCGCGCCGCGGTCGGCCCCGGGTCTGGACAAGCCGGGAAAGTCCAGCGTCGCTTTCAGCTGGTCCGGGATCAGCTTCTCGTAGTCGCGCGGCACTGGCCTGTACGCCGCGGTGTTGGTCGGCAGCTTGTACAGCGCCGCAGAATTCAGTCCGAGGATGCGCCGCTTGTCCTGCGCGGTGAGCTGCGGATAGCCGTACTTCTTCGCCATCTCCTGCGGGATCTGGAAGCGCCAGAAGGCCTCGATCTGCCATTGCGGCGCGCCGTACCAGAGCGCATCCGAGCCGAACACGATGCGGCTCGGCCCCAGGTACTTCATGAGCTGCCCGAGCATGTGCGCGCACACGCTCGGAAACGTGACGACGCAGGAGGCGAAGGTGGTGCCGATCTCGGCGTACACGTTCTTGAGCGGCGCCGAGATCTGCGCGAACTCGGTGAGCCAGCGCAGATCCGGAACGCCGTTGCGCAGCTTCCCGGCGCGGATCCCGGCGAGCGACTCGGCGTCGAAGAAACGCGGCCCGAAGCAAGCGTGGTAGATGATGAAATTGAATTCCGGCCAGTCGTGCGAGACCTTCGGCAGATCGCTCGGGGCTCCCTGCTCGGGCGTGTCCGGCGCGGCAGGCGCGAGCCCCTTGTGGATGCAGATGTTGAAGAAGCCCGGATGCTTTTCCAGCTCTTTGCGGTTGTTCCGGATGAGCTCGTAAGTGGGATAAGCGACCTGCTCGTCGTCGAGCCGCCACTGCTTGAGCTCGCTCTCGGGATCGGCGTCGAGCTTCGCGGTATAGGCGATGTTGTAGCCTTTCCACGAATCCGGATGGAACCGCTCGATCTGCTGCTGCATGAAACCGAGGTTGTGCTTGCCGGGAAAGATTTGGCCGTGCGCGAGCAGCCGCGTCGAGCCGGCGATCTGGTTCACCCAGTCTCTCACGGCGGCGGTCTGGAAGCCGGTCAGGTTCATCGCGCTGAGGGACTCGTCGACGCTTCTCGGGATGCGCGGCTTGGCGCCGCCCGGCGGCTCGAACAGGCCGAGCGGCGCATTGCTCAGGATGGCGACCGCCACCTGGCTGTCGAGATAGACATCCTTGATGAACTTCGCGAGGTGGAAGTTCGCGCCGGTGATCGGGGTCTGGCCGAGCGCGGGGTTCCATGCGGCCCACGGGCGTCCGAGTTCGTCAGGCAAGCCCTCGGCGTTAAACGGGTTCTTGTCGAAGCCGGCGGCAGAAGCCGCGGGACCAGCGCCTTGCGACATCGCGCGCAGCGCCAGCGGTCCGCTGAAGGACTCGCGGATCATGTGCAGCTGATCGTCGAAGACGAACAGATCGCGCGGCACGCCATCGGCGGCGTGCGCGGGACCGAAGAGCTCGAGCGGACTCACCTCGAAGAAGCGGCCGAACACCTCGTTCATGGCGACGAACGCCGCCGCCATGCCGCCGGAGGAAGCGAGGAAGCGCCGCCGGCTCATCCCCAGCTGCTTCGCCGCCTTATCGGCAAGCTGGGTGATGCGCGCCTCGACCTGGCGCTGCTCGAGCGTCTGCGGATGCGGGAAGTATTCGCCGTTCGACACCACCTGAGTCGGGATTGGCGAGCCGAGCCCTTCCGCCTCGTCGGCGCGCACCAACTCGGCAAGCTGGCGCTCGGATAGCCACGAGTCTTCTTCGCGTGAACCGGGCAAGCGTTTTTGCATGATTTCCTCCTCGCTGGCGTTGACCATGCCATTCTACGGTCAGCCGCGCCTCCACGTTGATGCCTCCGGCGGATCAGGCCCTCTCCGCTAAATCCCGACCTAGGCCGCCGCACCCGCCTTCGCGCGCCCGAGGGCGGCGGACCCAGGGAACACCAGCGACTTGATCACCACCGGCACGGCGCCGGAAGTCTCGAGCAGCGCCCCGATGTCGATGAAGTCGAATTCTTTGAGGACGATCCCGTCGATCGACACGATCGCATTGGGTAGTCGAGTCTCTTCCAGGCAATGAATTCCGATCAGGCCGCCGATGTCGCCGTCGCCGACGAGGACGAGCGGCAGGCCGCGGTCGAGCGCTTTCGCGAGGCCGGCGGTGATCCCTCGACAAAAGTTGTCGAGCCGAGCAAAGGTCGCCGACTTGCTCCAGCGATAGCAGAGCGCCACCGTCTGCTCGCCTTCATGCAGATCGAGGCGCCGCAGGGCGATCTGCACCGCCGCCGCGATCTTGGTGATATCGAGCGTGTCGTCGTCGAGCGGCAAATCCGGCGTTACGACCGGCACGTTTTTCAGAGGAAGCACGTCTTGCGGCGCGACGAAGATCGTGCTGCCGCTCACCTGGATGGTGTACTGGGAGGCGCCGATCACGGTGGCGCGGATCCCTTCGTCGGAAGCGACGATACGCGGTCCCCAGGCCTTGACCCGTTCGAGGATCGCACGGGCGAGCGCCGGTCCCAGATCGCCGAAAGCCTCGCGCTCGCGTCCGTAGATATATTCCGACACGCCGCCCGAAAAGCTGATCGCTTCGGGCTTGCGCTCGTTGCGCAGCGGATCGAGGCGCAGCAGGGCATTCGACTGGGCGCGAAGGACCGGCCGGCTCATGGCTTCGAACAGACGATCGGCCATGCGCTCGACCATTGCGTCGAGCAGGGTCGCGTCGGGTTTCGCGCCGATTTCGAGAAAGAGCCCGACCTCCGAGGCGAAACGCCGGCCGGCTTCCTCGATACGCGCCACGCGTCCCTCGGAGTCGAGAGACACGATGCGGGCGCCGATGTCGGCTGCAGTCGTCTCGACGACGTCGCCCGCCTCGCAGACGGCGATTTTGGAAGTTCCGCCGCCGATATCGACGTTCATGACCCGGGCGGACTCCCGGATCGAGCGTGCGGCCGCGCCCGAGCCGAAGGCGGCGAGCATGGCTTCGAGCGCGTCGCCCGCGCTCACCGACACGAATTTTCCCGCCTGGGCCGCGAACAAATCTCCGATGGCGCGCGCGTTGCTGCGCCGGACGGCGACCCCGGTGAGGATGAGCGCACCCGTATCGATCGCCTTCGGATCGATCCGGGCGAGCGCGTATTGCCTGTCGATGAAGCGCCCGAGCGCTAGAGCGTCTATGGTCGCGTCGCCGGCGTACGGAGTGAGAAGAACCTCGGATTCGTGAATGAGCTTGCGCTCGGACACGACGTAGCGGTTGTCGAGCCGCTCGAGCACGAGGCGTGAGAAGACGAGGTGCGAGGTGGAGGAGCCGATGTCGACGCCGACGCTCGTGAGGCGGATTTCGTCCTCTAGCTCGAGGCTGCGTCTTACGTTGCTGAAAAAAACCCGCCCGCCTTCCTCGCTCATGAGAGGGCAGGGCTACTTCTTTGTCGGAGGGACGTACCAGCCTGATTCCATCCGGTTCGGCACGCCGCTCAGCTTCAGCGTTTCCCCGTATTCCTTGCGGATGAACGGATCCTCCATCCAGTACGGAATGGAGGTTCCGCCGTCGGGGATGTCGATCGCGGTGTAGTCGATGTGCTTCTCGCCCGGTGCGCCGGGATCGCGCCCGGGGTTATGCGGGCCGAACCAGGCCGTGAGCCGGAACGGGTCCTTCGACACGCTGAAGTGCTGGTGGTACCAGCGCGCGCCGCCGGGGGCCGCCGACACCATGCCGACCGGCTCGTAGTCGACGCGCTTCACTTCGCCGGCACGGCCGTCCTTCCACGGCGTGACGCCCAGCCGCTCGGGCCAGGTGTAGGTGTAGCCCTTGCCCTTGACGCAGATGAGCACCGCCGCGGAGGTGTGCGCGTGTCCTTTCGAATAGCGGCCGTTCTCGTGCTGGCCGATCCAGAAATAGAAGCAGTTGTCGGTCATGAACGGCTCGACGCGCCGCCAGCCGGGGGAGCGCCTGTTGTCCAGGGGAAGATCGCAATTCACGATATCGGGAATGAAGTTCGTGCGCCGCATCGCGAGGCCGCGCACCGGGTCGGGCTCGATGTCGTCCTTGGGCTTGAAGAAATCGTCCGCGCCGTTGAACCGGTCGTGGAACACGAACGGATTTCTGAACACCGCGTCCACGTTGTTGATCATGTTGAGGACGTTCGGCGCTGTCGTGCCCGCGAGCAGCAGCGCGCCGCCCGAAGTGGCATTGACCAGTCGGTGCCAGGCGTTCATGGGTATCGAGAACATCGAACCCTTCTGCCATTCGAAGACGTGCCTTCTTGCGTCACCCTCCTGCCAGACTTCGGTCGTGCCGCGACCCTCGACGACGAGGAAGATCTCCTCGTACATGTGCCTCTCGGGATTGAGCGCCCCCGCGGGCGGAATCTCCACGACGTAGCAGCCCCACTTGGTTTCGGTGCCGGTGAGCTGGATATAGTGTCCGCGCCCGCCGGTGCGCTTCCAGGGCGCGAGCGGCAGGTCCTGCACCCTGCGGATGCCGATCCCGCGGAAAACTGGAATGCCCTCGGACTCCATGAAGGCGTCGTAAGGGGTCGGCTGTTTCTTGAACTCGCCGAAGCCGGCCTTGCGCGTGCCGGTCGGCTCGTGCCAGTGGGTTTGGTCTTTTTCGTGCGGCATGGTCTCGCTGCATGTTCTGATATACAGAACACGGTTCCAATTTTTTGCAAAGCGCTCTCATTCGACCATATAATCCCCGCCAGCGTCAATCGCGCGGCGCTCGGAGACCGAACCGATGCGGTGGAAGGACTCGATCATCCTGCTTCAGGCGCTGGCTCTGGGCGCCGCGTGCGTTCCGCTCGCGAGCGCGCAATCCCCGGAGAGAAATCAGGCGGTCTATCTTTACGGCGGCGGCGACCGCGCGCAGCGCCTCGCGGAGCGTGCCCGGGAGGAAGGGATGCTCGTCGTGTACACGTCGCTCGCCACCTCCGAGTCGGTGCCGCTCACCCAGGCCTTCGAAAAGAAATACGGCGTCAAGGTTCAGCTGTGGCGCTCGCTCAGCGACCAGGTGGTCAGGCGCGCCTTGAACGAAGCTAAGGCGCGCCGTCATGTCGTGGACGTCATCGAAACCAACGGTCCCGAACTGGAGGCGCTAGCGCGCGAGCGGGTATTGGCCCGGTTTTTCAGCCCTCATATCGCAGACATTCCTTCCTGGGGCGTGCCCGCGCACCGGATGTGGATCTGTGACCGCGTCGATTTCTTCGTCGTGGCGTTCAATACGGCCAAGGTGCGCCGCGAGGAGCTTCCGGCGACCTATGAGGGCTTCCTCGACCCCAAATGGAAAGGGCGGATCGGGCTCGAAGCGACCGACCAGGAATGGCTTGCCGGGCTCGCCATGCACTGGGGCGAGCGCCGCGCCGTGGATTTCTTTCGCGGGCTGGTCGCGATGAGGCCCGATGTGCGCAAGGGACACGTGCTGTTATCCGAGATGGTCGCAGCCGGCGAGGTGCCCGTCAGCCTCACCAACTACGCTTCCAACGCCGATTCGATGAAGCGAAGGGCGAAGCCGATCGACTGGAAGCCCGTCGAGCCGGTGATCGGCAGGCCGCAGGCGCTCGGGCTCGCGGCGAACGCGCCCCATCC
>VBCJ01000348.1 GCA_005884335.1 Betaproteobacteria bacterium
ATCCCATCAAGAAGGGGATTCCTGCGGCAGTGGTTCTCTCTCCAAACAACGAGGTCCTCTACGCCACTCGAGCCGGCGAGCTCGCCGATGCCCGGCGCATGAGCGAAAGCGGCATCTACGACTTCTTGAGGAAGGTCACGCAAACTGCGAAGGCGAAGCGGTAGCTAGCGCGCCCGCGCTCCGCGCCAGCCCTGGGGAATCGAGGAAAGCAGCTTCTTCGTGTAGGGGTGCTGCGGGCTCCGATAGATGTCGTCCGAATTGGCGACCTCGACGACCTCGCCTTCGTTCATGACCATCACCTGATCGGCCATGTATTTGACCACGGCGAGGTCGTGCGAAATGAAGATGTAGCTCATGTGGTACTCGTCCTGCAGGTCCTGCAGCAGATTCAGGACCTGCGCCTGGATCGAGACATCGAGGGCCGATACCGCCTCGTCGCAGATGAGCACGTCCGGCTTCATGGTGAGGCAGCGGGCAATCGCGATCCGCTGTCTCTGGCCGCCGGAGAATTCGTGCGGATACTTGAAGAACGAAACCTCGGGGAGCCCCACCTCCTCGAGCAATTTGTAGACCCTGTCGCGGCGCTCGTTTTCGCTCGACCCGATGCGGTGCACCTGCAGGGGCTCCATGAGAAGCTGGCCGATCGTGAAACGCGGATTGAGCGAAGCATAGGGGTTCTGGAAGACGATCTGGATGCGGCGCTTGTACGGCATCATCTCTTTCTGCGGAATGGACAGCAGGTCCTTGCCGTCGAACAAGGCTTCGCCGCGCGATTCCCCTCGCAGGCGCAGCAGCGTCAGCGCGACCGTCGTCTTGCCCGAACCCGATTCGCCGACGATGCCCAAGGTTTTCCCCCGGGCGAGCCTGAAAGAAACGTCTTTGACCGCCTTGAATTCCCGCTTTCCGAACAATCCCTCGCGCGAATAGAAGCTCTTGCCCAGGTGGCGCACCTCGAGAATGATCTCTTCGTCGCCGCGCAGCCCGCGACTGCGTTCCTCCACGCTTCCCCCGGCGAGCGGTCCGGGCTTCAGGAAATCGTCTATCACGGGCAGCCTCCTCGGACGACGCTCAAGCTGCGGCCGGCAAAGCAGCAAGGCCCGCGTGTACGCGTCCCGCGGCGCCTCGAATATCTGCTCGACTCTTCCCTGCTCCCTGATCTCGCCATCGCGCATCACCACCACGTAGTCGGCGATCTCGCCCACCAGGGCGAGATCGTGCGTGATGAACAGCACCGACATGCGCAGGCGCTTCTGCAGCGCGGCGATCAGCTCCAGGATCTGCTTCTGGATGGTCACGTCGAGCGCGGTCGTCGGTTCGTCAGCGATCAGCAGTTTCGGCTCGCATGCGATCGCTATCGCGATCATCACGCGCTGTTGCTGGCCGCCCGACAACTGGAACGGATAGGCGTCGATCTTCGTCTCGGGCTCGGGGATCCCGACCTCGCGCAGTAGCTCGAGGGCGCGTTCGCGTGCCTGCCCGCCCGTCATGCCGAGATGCTTGGTCAGGACCTCGGTGAGCTGGAAGCCGACCGAGAACACGGGGTTCAGGGAGCTCATCGGCTCCTGGAAGATCATCGAGATGTCCGCCCCCCGCAGCTTCTGCAATTCCCCGGGCGTGAGCGCGAGAAGATTGCGCCCGCCGTACAGGATCTGGCTGCCCCGAGGTACGGTCGCGTTCTCCTTGGGTAGCAGGCCCAGGATCGCCAGGGCCGTCACCGACTCGCCGCTGCCGGATTCCGCGACCAGTGCGACCGTGCTGTTAACCGGTATGTCGAAGCTGATGCGCTTGACCGCCTGCGTAACGGTCGGCCTGTCGAGGCGAAAATCCACCTTCAGGTCGCGGATACCGATCAGAGCTTCGGTGTTCATGGAGGTCATTTGAGCTTCGGATCGAGCGCGTCGCGCAGGGCATCGGTGAACAGGCTGAACCCGGTGACGAGCAGCGCCATGGCAAGCGTTGCGGCGGCGAGCTGCCACCAGTATCCGAGGATGAGCTCGCTCTGGGCTTCGTTGAGCATGCTCCCCCACGAAACCGTGTCGACGCCGACGCCGAAGCCGAGGAAGCTCAGCACGACCTCCGATTTGATGAAGAGAACCACGTGCAGGGACAGCTGCACCAGTATGACGTGGCTCACGTTCGGAAGGATATGCACGAACATGCGACGCGCATGAGTGGCACCGATCGCATCGGCAGCCTGAATGTATTCGCGCACCTTGTGCTTCAGGTATTCGGCGCGGACGAGACGAAAGATCCCGGTCCAGCCGGTGAGACCCAGGATCAGGATCACGGTGAGCGTTCCCTTCTGGTTCAGCACCGCGGCGATCGCGAGGATCAGCAGCAGGTAGGGTATCGAGG
>VBCJ01000349.1 GCA_005884335.1 Betaproteobacteria bacterium
TGAGGCGCGTCCCGATCCATTCGCGGTGCGGCCTGACCGCCTCGGGCATGAGGTCCGGGAAATGCGGCGAGCCCGCCCTCTGCAGCAGTTTCTCGCGGTGCAACGACTCGAGCTCGGGGCCGTTCGTCTCGACGACGTCGAAGTCGAAGCGGCCGGCCCGCGCCTCGGTGACGATGCGCTGCACGACCTTTTCGGAGCCGGCGCGCCAGAACTTCAGCTTCGCCCCGTACTTCTTGTCGAACGCCGCGGCGAGCGCATTGAGATCCTCGAGCACGAGCGACGAGTAGAGATTGATCTCGCGCTCGGTCCGCGCGCCTTTGACGAGGCGCTGCTCGCGGTCGGCTCCCTCGTACAGCGCCAGCGCCGCGACGTCGGCGGGCTGCGCGCGCGAGGCCCCGGACGCGGCGAGCGAGCAAGCCATGACGAGCCGGAAGAACGCGGCGTGCGTCATTTTCCGAATCAACCCGCCGCATCCGCGGTCAGCCCCGCCGCCTGAATCCCCGAAACGCAGGCTTCCTCGTCTTCCTCGCCCGTTCCGCCGCTTGCCCCCGCCGCGCCGAGGATCTCGCCTTTCTCGTTCCTGATCAGGACGCCGCCCGTCTGCGGCAGGAATTTTCCCTGTGCCGTCGCGGCGAGGGACACGAAGAAATTGGGATTGTCCTTGGCGCGCTTGAGAAGGGCGCGGCTCGAGACGCCCATCGCGACCGAGGCCCACGCCTTTCCGAGCGCCACGTCGAAGCGGAACATGCTCGCCCCGTCCTCGCGCTGCGCGGCCTTGACGTGGCCGGCGTCATCGAGCACGGCCACCGCGAGCGGCTTGATTTTCATGGCCCGCGCCTTCTCCAGCGCCCTTTCGATGATGGTATTGGCCTGCTTCAGCGTGAGCTTCGACATTCTTCCTCCGTGCGGGATTCATGAGAATGTAAGGTTCGCGGCATTATAAATGCCGTCGGGCAACCGCTTCGCTACAATCAGTCGCTCGACAGGGAGGAAATCATGGCAGCCAGATCCCGCAAGAAGGGCGCGGCGCGCGCCCAGTTCAAGCTCATGAGCCCCGACATCCGGCCGAACGGCCCGATCGCCATGGAGCAGGTGTTCAACGGCTTCGGCTGCTCGGGCCAGAACATCTCGCCCGCGCTCGGGTGGTCGGGCGCGCCTGCGGACACGAAGACCTTCGCGCTGCTGGTCCACGATCCGGACGCCCCGACCGGCGGCGCGGGCTGGTGGCACTGGCTCGTCGTCAACATTCCGGCGGGCGCAACGCAGTTGAGGAAGGACGCAGGCAAGGCGGACGGCTCCAACCTGCCTTTCGGCTGCGCGCAGATCGACACCGATTTCGGCGGCCCCGGCTGGGGCGGCCCCTGCCCGCCGGTGGGCGACAAGCCGCACCGCTACAACTTCACGCTGTACGCGCTCAAGGCGGACGGCCTCGACGTGGGCGGCGCGAGCGCCTCGCTCGCCGGCTACATGGTCAACGCGAACGCGATCGCCAAGGCGAGGCTCACCGGAAAATTCGGCCGGCAAAAGTAATCTGAAGGAGAGACCGTCAGTCTTCGAGATACTGCCAAATCGCGCTCTCAGGCGCTGCCCCACACTTCCTCGGCAACCTGAACCACCAGCTCCAGCTTCCTTCGCTGGTCGTCGGCGGTGATGCGGTTGCCGAAATGCGTGCTCGCGAACCCGCACTGCGGGGAAAGGCACAGGTTCTCCAGCGGCACGAACTTCGCCGCCGCATCGATGCGGCGCTTCAGCTCGTCTTTCGACTCGAGCTTCGGCTTCTTGGTGCTGACGAGGCCCAGCACCACCTTCTTGTTCTTCGGCACGAAGCGCAGCGGCTCGAAGCCGCCGGCGCGCTCGGTGTCGTACTCGAGAAAGAATCCATCCACGGCGGTCCCGCCGAATACCGTTTCGGCGACCGGATCGTATCCGCCCGAGGCCATCCACATGCTCATGTGATTGCCGCGGCAGGTGTGCATGGTGACGCTGAGCGACGCCGGGCGATCGGCCAGGATGGCGTTGACGACGCTCGCATACTTCGCCGGCAGCTTGTCCGGGTCCTCGCCGTCCGCCTTTACCTGGGCGCGGATGTCCTTGTCGCACAGGCAAGCGACGGTCACGTCGTCGAGCTGAAGGTAGTTGCAGCCGGCGGCGGCGAGATCGCGGATCTCCTCGCGGTAGGCACGCACGATGTCCGTCCAGAAATCCTCCATGTCCGCGTAGACGCCCGGCGGGACGATGCGCTTGCCACCGCGCATGTGCAGATAGGTCGGCGAAGGGATACAGAACTTGGGCGTCTGCTTCGCCACCGACTTGAGGTAGGCGAAGTGGTCCACCATGATCGGCTTCGCGCGTTTCACCTTGCTGTTCACGACCATCATCGTGGAGGTGCCCGCGGTCTCGCCCCCCTCGCCCTTGAACGCCACCGAATAGTCGGTCTGGGTGGCAACGATGCCCTCGATTCCGGTGAGGAAATCGGTGTGCCAGAAGGCGCGCCGGAACTCGCCGTCAGTCACGGCGCGCAGCCCTGCCGCTTCCTGCATCTTCACCGCGTCGCGGATCGAGCGGTCCTCGATCTGGCGCAGCTGCGCCGCGCTGATCGTCCCCTTCGCCGCCTTGTCGCGGGCTTCGACCAGCTCTTTCGGGCGCAGCAGGCTGCCGACCTGGTCGGCACGAAACGGGGGTTTCCTTGTCATTGCCGGTTCCTCTGCGAATCGGAGCGGGTGGGCAATGTCCCAACTTGCGGTGCCCCGCCCGCCTTGCTATGGTAACTCCGGAGGAGGAAACGCCATGATTCGAATACTCGCCCCCGTGGTTGCGCTGCTCGCCCTGCTCGCCGCGTCTTCGGCGCCAGCGCAGACCGTCAAGATCGGCATGATCCTGACGCTCACCGGCCAGTTCGCCGACGCCGGCGCCCAGCTCGACAACGGCGTCAAGACCTACATGAAGCAGTTCGGAGACACGGTCGCCGGCCGCAGGATCGAGATCATTCGCCGCGACACGGGCGGCGTCGCGCCCGACCTCGCCAAGCGCCTCGCGCAGGAGCTGATCGTGCGCGACAACGTGGACATTCTCGCGGGATTCGTGCTGACGCCCAACGCACTCGCCGCGGCCGACGTCTCCGCCGAAGCGAAGAAGCTCATGGTGGTGATGAACGCGGCGACTTCGATCATCACGACC
>VBCJ01000350.1 GCA_005884335.1 Betaproteobacteria bacterium
TCACGCGCAGCCGCTCGCCGACGGGCCCCAGCGTCGACAACCGCTCCGTGGCGCTCAACTCCTTCTGGGAAATCGATCTGTGGGGCCGCCTGCGCGGTGCGCTTGAATCGAGCGCGGCGAACGCCCAGGCGAGCGCGGCGGATCTCGCGGCGGCGCGCCTCTCGGCCCAGGCCGAGCTCGCTTCGAGCTATTTCCAGCTGCGGGTGCTGGACGCGCAGAAGCAGCTGCTCGGCGACACCGTGACCGCCTTCGACAAGTCGCTCGAGCTCACCCGCAATCGCTACGCCGCGGGCGTCGCCGCCAAGGTCGACGTGGTGCAGGCCGAGACGCAGCTGAAAAGCACGCTGGCGCAAGCGATCGATACCGGCGTGCAGCGCGCTCAGCTCGAGCACGCGATCGCGATCCTCATCGGCAAACCGCCCTCCGAGTTCGCGATCGCGCCCGTGCCGCTCGCGGTGACGATGCCGCGCGTTCCGCTCGGCCTGCCCTCGGAGCTCCTCGAGCGCCGGCCCGACGTCGCCGCCGCCGAGCGCCGCGCGGCCGCCGCGAACGCGCAGATCGGCGTCGCGAAGGCCGCGTACTTTCCGTCGCTCACGCTCTCGGCGAGCGGCGGTTTCCGCAGCGCGAATGCCGCCGATTTGTTCACCGCGCCGAGTCGCTTCTGGTCGATCGGCCCCGCGCTCGCGCAGTCGATCTTCGACGCCGGATTGCGGCGCGCGCAGACAGAGCAGGCGATAGCGGCCTACGATGCGACCGTCGCGCAATACCGCCAGGCCGTGCTCGCCGGCTTCCAGGAGGTCGAGGACAACCTCGCCGCGCTGCGCATCCTCGAAGAGGAAGCGAAAGTGCAGGACGAGGCCGTGCGCGCAGCGCGCGAATCGGTGGTGCTGACGACCAACCAGTACAAGGCGGGCACCGTGAGCTACATCAACGTGGTGACGGTGCAGACCACCCAACTCAACAACGAGCGCGCCGCAGTCGGCATTCTCGGCCGGCGCCTCGTCGCGGCCGCGACCCTGGTGAAGGCGCTGGGCGGCGGCTGGGACGCCGCGGCGCTTCCGCAGAAGTAGCCGGCTGTATCTCCAATTCACTTTGCAAGGTCTGCGACTCGCGCGGGTTTCCAGGCAGTTTGTGTACGTTTTTTCTGTAACGTGAGCTGGGTTTAAAACGTCTTGAGACAGTTTGGTCCCTATACTTCTGAGGCGGTGAGAGGTGGGAACAATAATCGACCGCGCTGACTTTTCGCATATTCCGTCAATGCCTTATGCCTCTTTTGCTGCCGCCTGCCGGACCCCATGGAAACCTTTCGCGAGCCTCATACTTTATTCCGATCCAAGTCAGCGGCCCAGAATTTATGCTGAAGATCAGTGCCCCGCGAGTTCATGCCGACCCCCGATTGTGTTGCGGTGACCAAAATGCGATACATACCCCGCCGGGACGGAGGGAAACGAAAAGGGGGGAAAGCAATGGGAACTATCTACGGGTTGATCCGATATTTCAATTCCAAGCGATTTTGGGCGCCTCTCGGGGCTACGGCGATTCTGGCCACGGCCACGGTCGCTTGGGCGGTACCGCCGACACTCGTATTCGAGCTCGATGGTAATGTGGCTGACGACCCAGGTAACACAATCGCCGACTGGAACACGCTGAACGGCGACTGCACGGTGCCGGGGGGCGGCTCCGGATCCGCGGGCGGTTCGAATACTCGCACGTGCATCGGGTCGGAAAATCCGCCCAAGATCTTTACCCAAGGGGGCTCCAAAGACCCGCTCGACATCAGCCAATGGCATTGGAAGCCTGCAGACACCGTGCCTGACAAGGACACCATCACGCACGCCTACGCGGCCAGCTATACCGCCAGTCCAAGCGGAGATAAGGTGGTGGTGGTCGGCGGCGACCGTTTCGCCGTCAATGGAGACGCCAACATCGGAGCCTGGTTCTTCCAGCAGAACATCACTCTCAATTCCAATGGAACGTTCTCAGGCGTTCACGTGGACCACGACGTATTCCTGGTCTCTGCGTTTGTCGGCGGCGGCGGCACCGCCGTCCTCACTGCGTACGAGTGGGACAGCACGTGTGGCAACGGCGTCAAGAACCCTGCCCCGGGGCAATGTGCGGACAATAACCTTAGGCTGCTCGGCAGCCTCGACACTTTCGCGATCACCAACAGCAGCGCGATTTCCAACGAGACCTGGTCCTACCTGGCGAAGTTCGGTGGTGGCACCAACACGATGCCCATCGGAGCCTTGTTCGAGGGAGGCGCCGATCTCACGACCCTGTTCGCGGCAAGCGGGG
>VBCJ01000259.1 GCA_005884335.1 Betaproteobacteria bacterium
CGGCGTTCTCCGAAAGATCACCGTGAGTCCGCGCTTCGGCGATCGCCGTGGTCGCGTTCGGCCGTTCCACCGTTTTCAAACGGTGCAACTCCTGTCGCAACAGCTCGGCCCCGGTCGTGGTCAGCGGAATCGTGCTCATGGCCGTATCAAGAATAAGCCGCCGCGGCGCCCCAAGAGCGCCTGGCAGCGGCATCGGTTATTCAGAACAGAAGAATTCGCGGAAGGCGAGCTAATGTGACCACTTTTCGAGCCATTTTGCAATAGGCCCGCGCGGGCGCAGGCCGGCGTGCAGCTCCTGAAGAGGGTACGGCACCAGGGATTTCATGTGCCGCATGCCCTCGCAGGCCGCCCGGGCGCCCGCCACGGTGGTGTAATAGGTCACACGCCGCTGCACCGCGCTGGTCCGGATGGAGCGCGAATCCGAGATGGCGCTGCGCTTTTCCTCCACTGTATTCACCACCAGACTCACCTCGCCGTTCTTGATCATGTCGACGATGTGCGGCCGGCCTTCGACCACCTTGTTGACGACGCTCACGGCGATCCCGTGCGCGGCGAGCACCCCGGCCGTCCCTCGGGTCGCGAGCAGCCGAAACCCGAGCTTGAGGAGCTCGCGCGCGACCTGCACCACCGCCAGCTTGTCGCCGTCGCGCACGCTGATGAATGCGGTTCCGATCTCCGGAAGCTTCGCGCTCGCGGCGAGCTGCGATTTGACGAAAGCCTCCCCGAAGCTTTTCCCCACGCCCATCACTTCCCCGGTCGATTTCATCTCCGGGCCGAGAATGGTGTCGACCCCTGGAAACTTCACGAATGGAAATACGGCTTCCTTCACGGAAAAATAACCTGGAACCACCTCCGCCCGCGCGTCCTGCTGCGCGAGGGTCTTCCCCACCATGCAGCGCGCGGCGATTTTGGCAAGCGGAACGCCGGTGGCCTTGCCGACGAAAGGCACCGTGCGCGAGGCGCGGGGGTTGACTTCGAGCACGTAGATGACGTCCCGTTGAATTGCGAATTGCACGTTCATCAGGCCGACGACCTTTAGCGCGTGAGCGAGTTCAACGGTCTGCCGGCGCAGCTCCCGCTCGATGGGGGCGCTCAGAGAATGCGGCGGCAAGGAGCACGCCGAATCGCCGGAATGCACCCCGGCCTGCTCGATGTGTTCCATGACGCCGCCGATCAGTACGCATTCGCCGTCGCTGACCGCGTCCACGTCCACCTCCGTGGCGTCGCTCAGGAACCGGTCGAGCAGCACCGGCGAGTCGTTCGAGACTTTGACCGCTTCGCGCATGTAACGCTCGAGGTCCTTCTGCTCGTGAACGATCTCCATCGCGCGTCCGCCCAG
The DNA here is from genome assembly GCA_005884335.1 of Betaproteobacteria bacterium. Taxonomy (GTDB): domain Bacteria; phylum Pseudomonadota; class Gammaproteobacteria; order Burkholderiales; family SG8-39; genus VBDM01. The sequence goes on from VBCJ01000259.1 coordinate 1,340, forward strand.
CACGTAGCTCGGACGCACCACCAGCGGATAGCCGATTTCCCCAGCCAGGCGCAGCGCGTCGGCTTCCGTGCGGGGCGAGCGATTGGGCGCTTGCCTCAAGCCCAGGCGGTCGATCGATCACCGCCATCACGTCCTCGAACGTGAGTGGCTGGAAGTAGAGGCGATCGGCCGTGTCGTAGTCGGTCGAGACCGTTTCCGGGTTGCAGTTGACCATGATCGTCTCGAATCCGTCTTCGCGCAGCGCGAGCGCCGCGTGAACGCAACAGTAATCGAATTCGATGCCCTGTCCGATGCGATTCGGCCCGCCCCCCAGCACGATCACCTTTTTCCGCCGAGTGGGCAAGGCCTCGCATTCGTCTTCGTAGGTCGAGTACATGTACGCGGTCCGAGTCGCGAACTCCGCCGCGCAGGTATCGACGCGCTTGTAGACCGGGCGGATTCCGAAGCGATGCCTCGCGGTCCGAACCTCCCCTTCGCTCGCATTGAAAAGGTACGCAAGCCTTCTGTCGGAAAATCCCTTGCGCTTGAGCATGCGCAGCGTTTGCGCATCCAGCTCCGCGAGCCGCTTGTCGTCGAGATCCATTTCAAGGTCGACGATCTCCTTGATCTGCGCGAGAAACCAGGGATCGATGTGCGTGAGCTGGTGCACTTCCTCCAGCGTGAATCCGTTCTCGAAGGCATCGCCCACGTACCAGATGCGCTCCGGCCCCGGTTCGCCGAGCTCCTTTTCGAGCCTCTCGCGATCGGTCGTTTTCTGATTGAGCCCGTCGACGCCCACCTCGAGCCCCCGCAGCGCCTTCTGGAACGACTCCTGGAAGGTGCGGCCGATCGCCATGACCTCGCCCACCGATTTCATCTGCGTCGTCAGCCTGTCGTTCGCCTGGGGAAATTTCTCGAACGCGAAACGCGGGACCTTTGTGACGATGTAGTCGATGCTCGGTTCGAACGAAGCGGGCGTCGCGCCGCCGGTGATCTCGTTCCTCAGCTCATCGAGGGTGTATCCGACCGCGAGCTTGGCCGCCACCTTGGCGATCGGGAAGCCGGTCGCCTTGGACGCGAGAGCCGACGAGCGCGAGACGCGCGGATTCATCTCGATCACGAGCATGCGCCCGTCTTCCGGATTGACGGCGAATTGCACGTTCGAGCCGCCGGTGTCGACCCCGATCTCCCGCAGCACGGCGATCGCCGCGTCGCGCATGACCTGGTATTCCTTGTCCGTCAGGGTCTGCGCGGGCGCCACGGTGATGGAGTCGCCCGTATGCACCCCCATCGGGTCGACGTTTTCGATCGAGCAGACGATGATGCAGTTGTCTTTTCGGTCGCGCACGACCTCCATCTCGAATTCCTTCCAGCCGATCACCGACTCCTCGATCAGCAGCTCGTGCGTGGGCGACGCCTCCAGCCCGCGTTCGCAGATCGCCACGAATTCCTCGCGGTTGTAGGCGATGCCGCCGCCCGACCCCCCGAGGGTGAACGAAGGCCGTATCACGGCCGGGAAACCGATCGCCGCTTGAACCTGCAGTGCCTCTTCCAGAGAATGCGCGAGCGTCGAGCGCGGGCAAGCAAGCCCTATCTTCGCCATGGCCTTCTTGAATTTTTCGCGGTCCTCGGCCTTGTCGATCGCCCCGCTGCTCGCGCCGATCATCTCGACCCCGTACTTCTGCAGAACGCCATGCCGAACAAGGTCCAGCGCGCAATTGAGCCCCGTCTGCCCACCCATGGTCGGCAGCAGTGTATCGGGTCGCTCCCGGGCGATGATCGCCTCGAGCATCTGCCAATTCACCGGCTCGATGTAGGTGACATCGGCCATCTCCGGGTCGGTCATGATGGTCGCCGGGTTCGAATTCACCAGGATGACCTTGTAGCCTTCGGCGCGCAGCGCCTTGCAGGCCTGCGCGCCGGAATAATCGAACTCGCAGGCCTGGCCAATGACGATGGGGCCGGCCCCGATGATGAGCACGCTCTTGATGTCGGTGCGCTTAGGCACGCGCTCGCTCCTGCATCAGCCTTGCGAAGCGATCGAAGAGGTACCCGATGTCGTGCGGCCCGGGGCTCGCTTCGGGATGCCCCTGAAAGCAGAACGCCGGCCGATCGGTGCGTGCGAGGCCCTGCAAGCTGCCGTCGAAGAGAGAAATATGGGTGGTCTTGAGGTTCGCCGGGAGCGTGTCCGGGTCGACTGCGAACCCGTGGTTCTGGCTGGTAATGACGACCGTTCCGCTCTCCAGATCTTTCACCGGGTGGTTGGCGCCGTGATGCCCGAACTTCATCTTCAGGGTCTTCGCGCCGGAAGCGAGCCCCATGAGCTGGTGGCCGAGGCAGATTCCGAACGTGGGAGTCCCGGTGTCGATGATTTGGCGGATCGCGCGTATGGCGTAGTCGCAGGGCTCGGGGTCGCCCGGACCGTTCGACAAAAACACCCCATCGGGCTTGAGCGCAAGGGCTTCCGCCGCCGGGATCTGCGCGGGAAGAACCGTGACCCGGCAGCCGCGTTCGACGAGCCTGCGCAGTATGTTGCGTTTTATGCCGTAGTCGTATGCGACGACGTGAAAGCGCACATCCGCGCCCTTGCCAAACCCGCCGCCTATCCGCCACCCGCCTTCCGACCATTCGTAAGCCTTAGCGGTCGTCACGACCTTGGCCAAATCCATTCCCGCAAGCCCGGGAAAGGCCCGGGCGGCTTCCAGCGCTTGATCTGCGTCGTCGGAACCCGCGAGCACGGCGCCGTTCTGGGCACCTTTTTCGCGGAGGATTCGGGTGAGGCGCCTCGTGTCGATGCCCGCGATGGCGACTACTTTGTCCGCCACGAGAAAATCGGAGAGATCCCGTTCGGCCCGCCAGCTCGAGACCGCGGTGGACAAATCCCGAACCACCAGTCCCGCCGCGAACACCTTTCCCGACTCCACGTCCTCTCGGTTGGCCCCGGTATTTCCGATGTGGGGATGCGTGAGAGTGACGATTTGGCCGCAATACGATGGATCGGTGAGGATCTCCTGATATCCGGTAATGGCGGTATTGAAAACCACCTCCCCCGAGGCAAGACCTGCCGCCCCGGCGGACGTTCCCCGAAAAACAGTGCCGTCGGCTAATGCAAGGAGGGCGGGCGGGGGGACGGGCACGGCAGCGGGCTCATGGGGGGCCAGACGTGCAGAGCGGGACCGGCACGCGCCGGTCCCGCTCTGCAACGAACCTCAAAAGTATACCGTGATTCCTGCGACCTCATCAAACTTTCGGCTGTGGATCCGCTTGTTGCTCGCAGAAACGGCACCGCTTCCTAAACCGTGCCAAAATTGACGATTCGCTCTTCACGACTCGCAAGAACGAAAACGTGACGACTTCGCGCACCTCGATCGGTGCCCTATCCTCGGCTGAATTCCTGCCGCAGCGAGTCTCGCTCCTTTACCGGCTGTCGGGAAACGACGTCCCCGCCATCCTTCTCACCTCGGTCATCGCGGCGTTTGCCCTTTGGGGCTATATCAGCGACAAACTCCTCGTCGCCTGGCTGATCTGGCTGGTGCTGGCGAGCCTGGTGCGTATCCTCCTCAAGCGCGCCTACCAGCTCCGCCGGCCCGGACCGGAAGCCGCGGGGCGCTGGGAGGGTTATTTCTGCCTCACCAGCGCGTCGGTCGGCACCGCCTGGGGCCTGACGGTGATGCTGCTCTACCCGGAGCACGGCCAGTTCCACGAAATCCTCCTTCCGTTCCTCATCGGCAGCGTGGCGATGGGGCTGCCTCCGGCGCTCGCTCCCAGTCCCAAGTCGTTTGCCTGCCTGATCTTGCCGATTTTCGCGCCTTTGATCGGCCTGCTGTTTTCGCAGGGCGGTGCGTTCAACACCTCTGCCGGAATCTTGATTCTGGTGTTCTCCGCGGTGCTCCTGGCGCTCTATCTGTCCTCCAACCGCGCGCTGATCGAAACGCTTCGCTTCGGCCGGGAAAACGAACGCCTGCTCGAGCAGGTCAAGGAAGCCAAGGAGCGTCTGGACCTCGCGCTGCAGGCGGCCAATATCCTCATATGGGACTGGGACGCGCGCAGGACCAACGTTTTTCTCGGCGGCAGCTGGGCAATCATCCTGCGGGTGGGCAAGGAAACCAGCGCACTGAGCCCAGACGAGCTGGCGCAAATGGTACATCCCGATGATCTTCCGAAGGTGAAGCAGGCCCTGAGCCAATGCCTGGACGGCGGGCAGTCCGAGTATGTCGCTGAGCACCGCGTCAAGACCCTCGCCGGAGGCTGGGTATGGAGCCTCTCCCGCGGAAGGGTGGTCGAGCGCGACGCGGGCGGCCGGGCGCTGCGCATGACCGGCGTCAACGTCGATATCGACGATCGCAAGCGCGCGGAGGCCGAGCTGCTGGCTGCGGTACAGCGCGAAAAGGAGCTCTCCGAGATGAAATCCAAATTCGTCTCGACCGCTTCGCACGAGTTCCGCACGCCGCTCGCAACCATGCTGTCATCGGCCGAGCTGCTCGAGCATTACGCCGAGAGTCTGAGCCCGGCCGAGAAGGTCAACCTCCTGCAGACCATCCAGGGCAGCGCAAAACGCATGAGCGAGATGATCGACGACGTGCTCACCTTGGGCCGCGCCGAGTCGGGCGTGCTCAAGCTGAACCTCGGCCCGACGAATCTGCGCGAGCTCTGCGGCAGGGTGGTGTCGGAGTTCCGCATCGCGCAAGGCAAGCAGCACATCATCACCCTGGACGACCGCTTCGACCGCCTCGAGGCGCACATGGACGAGAGGCTGCTGCGGCATATCCTGAACAACCTCCTCTCGAACGCGGTGAAATACTCTCCTCCGGGCAGCGAAGTGACTTTCTCTCTTGCCCGGCGTGGCGAGCAGGCCGCGATCGAGATCCAGGACCGGGGAATCGGGATACCTTTGGAAGACCAGCCGCGGATGTTCGAGAGCTTTCATCGGGCTTCGAACGTCGAAAACCGTTCCGGCACGGGCCTGGGTCTTGCGATCGTGAAGAAGGCGGTGGAGCTTCACGGCGGCGAAATCAGCCTCACGAGCGCCGTCGGCTCCGGAACCCGGTTCACCGTCATGATCCCTCTGCAGCCGATCGAACAGCCGGCCGGAGTGAGCTGATGGCCGACGAGCCCAAAAAGAAAGTCCTCGTCATCGAGGACGAGCCCAGCATCCGCAACAACATCATGCTGATGTTGAAGGTCGAACGTTACGCCGCGACCGGAGCGGAAAACGGCCGTGTGGGCCTGGAGCTGGCGCGCAGCGATCCCCCCGATCTCATCCTCTGTGACGTGATGATGCCGGAGATGGACGGATTCGCCGTGCTCGAGGCGTTGCGAGCCGAGCCGCGTCTTGCCGAAATTCCGTTCATCTTCCTCACGGCGCTCGACGACCGCTCCAGCACACGCCGCGGCATGAACCTCGGCGCCGACGACTACCTCCCGAAGCCGTTCACCCGAAACGAGCTGATGGAAGCGGTGAACAGCAGGCTGAAGAAATTCGAAAACCTGACCCAGGCGCTGGCGGCGCGACTGGTCCCGCAGCAGGACCGCCTCACGCAGAAATTCCGCGAAAAAATCTCCGGCGGCGACGGCACCGCGGCGCTCGAGGACGCCGATCCCGGCAGTTTGACCGGCAAGATCGCCGAGGCGTCAGTGCTTTTCTCGGACATCCGCAACTTCACGACGTATTCGGAGCGCCTTACCAGCGACGAGATCGCCGAGCTGCTCAATGCCTACCTCCAGACCGCCTGCGCGCCGATCATCCGCTGCCGCGGCGTCGTCATGAAATTCATCGGCGACGGCGTGATGGCGCTGTTCGAGTCGATCCACAACGAAGAAGGCGAGTCCCACGCACACCGGGCGGTGCGCGCCGGCCTCGCAATGCAACTGGCCGCCCTCGAATTCCGCGAATGGGTCAAGCAGCACCACCCCTCGCAGAGCCTGCCTGAATTTTCCATAGGCGTGGGCATACACAGCGGCGAAGTGCTGCTGTGTCACGTCGGCACGCCGGGCCGCGGAGAGCTCACGGTGATCGGCGACACCGTGAACATCGCCTCGCGCCTGGAGGGTCAGACCAAGGAGCTCGGCTGGGCCGTAGTCGCAAGCGAAGCGACCGTCAACGCCACCAGCCCGGCGATCGTGGTCGGCTCGCGCCGCAAAGTGCACTTGCGCGGACGCAGCATGCCCACCGACGCGTTCGAAATCATCGGCATTGCGGCCGGCGATGCCGACCAGGCTTCCGTTCAGATCCCGGAGGACATGCGCCAGGCGCTCGCGGCCAGCTCCCGGATCGCTGCCGACGCGGCAAAGGCCGCGCTGGGCATCACTTTGAGCATCATCACCGGCGAAATCGGCGCAAAGCGCCTGATGGTCCAGGGCTATCGCGTCGTGTCGAAGGTCGGCCGCGGCGGCTCCTCGATCGTCTACCTCGCCGAGCGGGAAAGCGACAAGCAGCAGGTCGTCCTCAAGATCCTCAACGCCACCGCCGGCCTGGACGAAATCCTGCTGCAGCGCTTTGTGCAGGAATTCGACATCATCTCGTCGATCGATCACCCCAACGTGGTCAAGATCTACGATCGCGGCTTCAGCGATCGCCACGCGTACATCGCGATGGAGTATTTTCCCAACGGCAGTCTCGCCGAAGTCATCGCCCAAGGCTTGAGCGGCCGGCAGGCTTTGTCGCTGCTTGCCCAGGCCGCGAGCGCGCTGCGCGAGATCCACAGCCGCGGCGTCATACACCGCGATATCAAGCCGGGAAATCTCATGGCGCGCGCCGACGGCAGCATCGTCCTCGCCGATTTCGGCATCGCAAAGCGGCTCGGAGAGGACAAGGGGCGCACCTTGCAAGGCGAGCTCTACGGGACTCCCTATTACGTTTCACCGGAGCAGATCGAAGGCAGCCCCGCGACGATGCAGTCCGATATCTACGCTCTTGGACTCATTTTTTACGAGATGTTGACGCGCCAACGGCCGTTCGATGCCGAATCCGTGTCCGGATTGATCGCGCTGCATGTCAGCGCACCGCGGCCGAAGCTCCCGGACGAGTTCGCCGACTATCAGGGGCTGCTCGACCGGATGATCGCCGTGGACCCCCGCAACCGCTTCAAAAGGGCCGACGAGGTGCTTGAGGCGATCGACGAAGTATGGACGCAGCAGGCCCTGCGGGCGCTGAAGCAAGGTAGCTGAGGTTCCAGCCTACCGGAGCCCCAGTACGTCCTGCATGTCGTAGAGGCCGCGGTTCTTGTCCTTGAGGAAGCGCGCGGCTCGAAGCGCCCCGAGGGCGTAGGTGGCGCGGCTGCCCGAGCGCACGGTGATTTCAACGCGCTCGCCCTCTCCGATGAACATGACGGTATTCTCACCGACGATATCGCCGCCGCGAACGGAGTGAAACCCGATCGCCTTGGAATCGCGTTCCCCGACCTCTCCTTTGCGTTCGTACACGGCAGTGCGAGCGAGGTCCCTGCCGAGGGCGCGGGCGATCACTTCGCCGAACTTGAGCGCCGTGCCCGAAGGCGCATCGACCTTGTGCCGATGGTGTGCTTCGAGGATCTCCACGTCGTAAGCGTCACCGAGCGCGAGCGCGGCCGTCTCGACAAGTCTGAACGCGACGTTCACGCCGGCAGACATGTTCGGCGCCTTTACGATCGCGATCTTTCCCGCTGCCGCCGCGATACGCCCCTCTTGCTCCGCCGAAAAACCACTCGTTCCGATGACCATGCGCACGCCCTTCTTCAGGCACTGTTCCAAGTGCGCGAGCGTCCCTTCAGGACGGGTAAAATCGATCAGGCAGTCGCCTTCCGCGACTCCATCGGCGAAGGTGGAAGCGATCTTCACCCCGCAGGGGCGTCCGACCAGTTCTCCGGCATCCTTGCCGATGACGGGGCTTCCGGGAACCTCCACCGCCGCCGCGAGCTTGAGATCCCCCGATGTGAGAGCCATCTCGATCAAGGCACGCCCCATGCGGCCTCCCGCGCCGGCGATGACAAGCTTCACTGCTCGGGCTTTCCGGGTACCGCCGCAGCCACGATATCTCCCTCGACGCGCTTCAACTTCCCGTCCTCGAAAAACACCGCAATGCGGCGATACTCGATCTCACGGCTGTTGGCGCGTTGGCGCAGGAAAACGTAATCCCAGCGCTCTTCGTGAAAGATGTCACTGACCAGGGGCGTGCCCAGAACGAATCGCACCTGATCGCGGGTCAGGCCGAGCTTGAGCTGTGCGACCATTTCCTGGGTTATGTAGTTCCCCTGCTGGATTTCCATCCGGTAAGGTGTGAGGTTCGGCGCAAGATCGCACGCCGCCGTGAGAAACGGTAACGCCAAAATCAGCATTCGCGGCACGATCTGAGTGTTTCCGCGGCAATAAAACGCTATATGATAGCGGAAACGGGCGTCTTCCCCGAGGTGATCCTACGTGACCAACGTCCACGACTTGAAGACCAGCGGCCTGAAGGCCACGGGCCCGCGGCTGCGAATCCTGAAGCTTTTCGAAAACAGCAAGGTGCGCCACCTATCGGCCGAGGACGTCTATCGGATCCTGATGAACGAGGGACTGGACATCGGGCTGGCCACGGTCTACCGCGTCCTCACGCAGTTCGAACAGGCCGGCATCCTCCAGCGCCACCATTTCGAGTCCGGAAAGGCGGTGTTCGAGCTGAATGAGGGCAGCCATCACGATCATCTCGTGTGCATGCAGTGCGGACGCGTCGAAGAGTTTTATGACGCCGAAATCGAGAAGCGCCAGGTCCGGGTCGCCACGGAACGCGGCTTTGCGATTCGAGAGCATTCGCTGCAGCTGTACGCCGACTGCACCAAGCCGAATTGCCCGCACAAGTCCCGCGCGAAGGGCTAGGGTTCGAGGCGCAGCGCCGCATTTCGATGACCGCCGAAATCGCCCTCCCCCAGGGTTATGCGCTGCACGAATACCGCGTCGAGCAGACTCTCGGGATCGGGGGCTTCGGCCTGACCTATCTCGCCACCGACTCGAACCTCAACCTCAAGGTCGCGATCAAGGAATACCTGCCCGGCGACCTCGCCCAGCGCGGCGAGGATCAATCGGTCCAGCCGAAGTCCGAGTCCAACTCGGAGTCGTTCAAGTGGGGCCTTTCCCGGTTTCTCGACGAATCGCGCACGCTCGCCTCGTTCCGCCATCCGAACATCGTGCGGGTCTTGCGGTTTTTCGAGGCGAACAGGACCGCGTATATGGTGATGGAATTCGTTGCGGGACAACCCCTGGGCGAATGGATCCGCACCCGCCGGCCGCTCGAGCAAAGCGCCGTGCTCGCCATCGCCATCCCGCTGCTCGACGGCCTGGAAGTCATTCATCGCACCGGCTATTTGCACCGCGATATCAAGCCCGGCAACGTCTTCATTCGCGAAGACGGGTCACCCGTGCTGCTCGACTTCGGTTCCGCGCGCACCGCCTCGTCAGGCACCGAGCGAACCGCGATAGTCACCCCGGGTTACGCGCCGATCGAGCAATATCACTCTCAAGGCCGGCAGGGGCCGTGGAGCGACTTGTACGCGTTCGGGGGAGTTCTGTATTGGATGATCATCGGCAAAAGGCCGGTGGAGGCGGTGGCGCGCGTGCGCCAGGACATGCTGCCGCCCGCGGTGCAGGTCGCCGACCGCAGCCGCTACAGCATCGAACTGCTTGCAGCGGTCGACTGGGCGCTGGTGTCGAACGAAGAGCAGCGTCCACAATCGGTGGCGGAGTTTCGCTCCGCGGTCTCCGGCCTTGCGGCGCCGGACCCGAGGACCGCGACCTCCCCGACGCCCGTGAAGATCCGGGAGCCGCTGCAAGCTACCACCGCGCCAACGACTTTCCCCACCGGGGTCGAGTTCGACCGCGAGACCCTCAAGAAAATCGAAACGGAGCTCGCCAGGCATATCGGCCCGATCGCCCCGCTGGTGATCAAGTCCGCTG
>VBCJ01000351.1 GCA_005884335.1 Betaproteobacteria bacterium
CTACGCGCGGATGGTCCGCGCCGTCACCGGCTGGGACACGACCGTCGAGGAGCTCGAGCGCGTGGGCGAGCGCATCATCAATCTCGAGCGGCTCTTCAACGTGCGCGAGGGCGTGCGGCGCCGGGACGACGTCCTCCCCTGGAAGGTCATGCACGAGCCGATTCCCGAGGGCCCGTCGGCCGGGATGTACTGCCCGCCCGACGAGCTCGGCGCGATGCTCGACGCGTACTACGCGCTCCGCGGTTGGGACCGGGACGGCGTGCCGACGCCGTCGCGGCTCGCGGCGCTCGAGCTGGGGTAGAGTAGGGCGGGTCCTTCGACCGGGCGGATAGCTCAGCTGGGAGAGCGCGGCCCTTACAAGGCCGAGGTCAGAGGTTCGATCCCTCTTCCGCCCACCAGAAATTCAAGAACTTACGGCCTCGCGTCTGACGTAACACCCTTCGTTATGCCCGTTGTTATGCCCGTCAACTTACGCGCAACGTCTTGGAGGTCGGCAGGCCTTGACCACATGTCGAATCTGACATAGAGTCTCGATGGTGAGCCCGAGCGACAAGCCGCTCGTGTGGCTTCACGGAGAGATCAAAACGCCGCCGTTCTCGCGGGCGGGGAGGATCGAGGCAGGCTATCTACTCCGCCTGCTGCAGAAAGGGCAAGTGCTTGGCATGCCACAGTCGAGACCGATGCCTGCGCTGGGTTCGCGCTGTGCCGAGCTGCGCGTCCGGGACGTCGGCGCTGACTGGAGAATCGTCTACCGGGTCGATACCGATGCCGTGGTGATCTTGGAGGTGTTCAGCAAGAAGACGCGGGTGACGCCGAAGAGTGTCATCGACGCGTGCAGCCGGAGGCTGAAGGAGTACGACCGTGCGTGAAGAGAAGCGCCGACGGCTGGAGGGTAAGGGCTGGAAGTTCGGGACGGCTCAGGAATTCCTGCGCCTGAGCGACGAGGAGGCTGCGTATATTGACCTGAAGGCGCGACTCGCCACAGGCCTCCGCAAGCGGCGCCGGCGCCGGAGTCTCACGCAGGCAGATCTCGCGAAGCGCCTCCAATCGAGCCAATCGCGCATCGCCAAGATGGAGGCCGGCGACCCCTCGGTGTCGCTGGATCTTCTGATCAGGTCGTTGTTGATCCTTGGCACCTCGCGCCGAGAATTGTCCCGGATCATCTCCGCGCGCTCACCCGTCCCTGCCGCATAACGCCGCGGTCAGCAGCCGCGGCGAGCAACGCGAGCCCCGGTCTTGCTGCACCGTCATGTTGGGCGGCTTGCTTCGCTCACGAAGCGCGTATACCCCAGCGTGGAGCGCTGTCACGGGTTCGCGGCCAGGAACGCGCGCGCCTGCGCCAGCTCCGGTCGTGCTGTGCCCTGGCCGGCGAGTTCCACGAGCCGCGCGAAGTAGCGCTTGGCCTTCGCCTTGTCGCCACTCTGCGCGGCCGCCTGCGCGGCGCCGACGTAGCCGCGGAAGCGCTCGGGCTCGCGCACGTGCGACGCCTCGAACTCCTTGAGTGCATCCGCAGGACGCTTCAGCTCGAGCAGCATCTCGCCGAGCAACTCGCGTGCGGGCACGATCCGCGCCGGCGTCACGATGTGCTTCTCGTTCTTGTCCTCGATGTCCGCCGCCGAGCGCATGAGGCCGAGCGCTTCCTCGCGCTTGCCCAGCGCCAGCGCCGTCCAGGCCGCCGCGCCGAGCCGGCTGACCTCGACTTCCGTCGCCCAGTACTCGTTCTTCGCGGCCTTCAGGGTATCGCGGATCCGTGCGAGCTCCTGCACGTCCTTCTCCGCCGCGACGGCGTCGCCGCTCCGCGCGGCGCCGAGCGCCCGCGCGAAGTGCGTGAGCGCGGCCGTATAAGGGAATTTGCTTGTGCGCGGCTCCAGCGTGACTGCCTGCTTCCAGTCGCCACGCTCGATCGCGTAGCGCGCCGGAATCGCCGCCTGCCCGTAGGGCCCGGCGTGGCTGGTGAACCCGGTGACAGCGGCGGTCTCCTCCATCACCCGGCGCGCGTCGCCGTCGCGCGCGAGTTGTAGGTACGCGTAGGTCATATAGTCCATCGCGTGCACCTGCTGGTCGGCATCCCTGTCCTGCTTCGCGGCCACGGCGGCGCGCTCGTTGGTGGCCGCCGACTCCGCCCAGGCGCCGACGCGGGTGAAGATGTGCGACGGCATGTGCAGCGCGTGCGGTGCCGCGGGGGCGATGCTGGCGTAGCGGCGCGCGGCGGGCAACCCCTGCGTTGCGATCGGCGGCGCGTCGTAGCTGTGGATCAGGTAGTGCGCGATGCCCGGATGATCCGGATGCTTCGCGAACTGCTTCTCCAGCGTCTCCGCAGCCGTGAGATACGTCTTGTAGGTCTGGTCGGCCAGCGACTGCGTGGCGGCGAGGTAGAGGGCGTAGAAGATCTGCGCCTCGTCGTCGGTGGGATAGCGCGCGGCCAGCGCCTCGAAGGCGCGCGCGCGATTGAGCTGACGCGTGCGCTCCGGACGGTTCGCCCAGTCCTCGTAGTAGGCGGCGCCGGCCTCGATGTAGTCGCGCTCGCGCTGGGTCCTGGCGCCGATCTTCCGACCCTGGTCGATCGCCGCTTGCGCCCGTTCCGCCCACTGCGGTGACGGTCCGACGCTGGCGAGCGGGTTCGCCATCAGGATGGCAGCGACGCCCCACGTCGCGATCGCGCAGGACGGATCCTGGGCGAGCACCTCACGGAAGGCCTTCTCAGTCTCGGCGTACCGGAACGAGTGCAGCATCGCGACGGCGCGCTGGAAGCTCTCTTGCACTGCGGGGCTACAGGAATTTTGGAGGTCGACCTTGCCAAGCTGATCCTTGGACTGCGCCTGCCCGAAGACCGGAATGCCGAGCAGCAGGAAAACCAGCAACACTGCGATGGTCCCGTGCGTATTCATCGCGCCTCCTGTCCGATTCGAAATGTCCTTTGCTGTGTCCGCCCAACGCCGCGTTCAGCCGCGCCGAGGGCAGAAGGCCCGAGGGGACCCGAGCCCGCAGGGCGAGGGCGTCGGCCGGAACGCATAGTTGGCAGCACACTCACTTGCGCTGGACCTCTCCTGACGTTTCCGCTTGTACTCGTCATATGGCTCGCGAGCCTGGCTCAGCGCCGCGCGCCGCAGCTCGGAATTGCACCTCAGGGTCTACCGTTTCTTCGCCGGCGGGCCATTCTGGGCCACCGCGGCCTTCACGAGCGCCTTGAACGCGCCCGCGTCGACCTTCTCCCCTTCGTGGATGTCGATCAATCCCGTGGTGCGACCAGACCGGATTGGTCCACTTCCACTCCTCGGTCATCTCGGGGTCGGCTTCCAGGATCAGCGCCCGCATCCGGGCCAGGGTCTCCCCGCGCCATCCCCCCAGGTCGCGGATCCGCTGGTCGATGAGCCGGGCAGCGGGTAGACCACTCCTCTTTGGTTTTAGCGCCACGCTTCATTCTCCAACTTGTTGTGATGCCCAACGTGGAGTTGTGCAGCGCGCCGCAGCACGCCGCCTAGTTGAGCACGCCGGTTCGCGGCGCGTCCGCATCAACGCCATGTTAGGCGTCATTGCGTGCTCTGCGCTGTGCCGCCCAAATCACGACCCGCGCCTTGATCAAAAAGGAGAGACCGTCACGAGCCTCCCGGTTCCATGCCAGCCGCCTTGATGGCCGCTGC
>VBCJ01000352.1 GCA_005884335.1 Betaproteobacteria bacterium
TACCCGCTGGCGTGGCCGACTCACATCCAGTGGGCGGCGATGCTCTTCGTCCTGCTTTGCCGCGGGCCCGGAAAGTTGTCGCTCGACCATCTTGTGCGGATGCGGTTTAGCGCGTCGGCCGAGCGTTAGCGCGCGCAGGGCGGCGGACCCACGGGCCGCATGTTACATTACCGCCCTCCGAAACCCGCGCCCGCTCAATGGGTCACCGCCTGTCGAAAATCTACACGCGCACCGGGGACGGCGGCGAAACCGGTCTCGGCGACGGCTCGCGTGCGCGCAAGGACAACCCGCGTGTCATCGCCCTGGGCGAAATCGACGAACTCAACTCCGCGATCGGCGTGCTGCTCGCGGAGCCGGTGCCGGAAAAACTCCGCGCAATTCTGGAGAGCATCCAGCACGATCTTTTCGATCTGGGCGGCGACGTCTCGATCCCCGGCCGCGCGACCATGACCGAAGATCAGGTCAAGCGGCTCGAGGTGGTTCTCGACGAACTCAACTCCGCGCTGCCCCGGCTCAAGGAATTCATCCTCCCGGGGGGAACGCGCGCCGCGAGCCTTGCGCACCTCGCGCGCACAGTGTGCCGGCGCGCCGAGCGCTCTCTCGTCGCCCTGTCGTCTTCGGAAAAAGTTGCCGACCCGGCGCGAATCTACCTGAATCGGCTATCGGACCTGCTCTTCGTTCTCGGCCGCGCGCTCAACCGCGAGGGCGGCCGCGGCGACGTGCTGTGGCAGCAGGGCAAGAACCGGTAATGCCGCACGAACGTCCGAGCTCAGCGGCGCGCGCTTGCGCGCGTCCGCTCTGGAGCGAAATGTCAGACGGCACCGTCGCTCCTCGCGAACTAAAGGACAGGTAGCTGCCGCTTGGTGCACGCAACCAGCGGCACGTTCAAAAAGCGCGCTAGTCGATGGCCTTGATCAAATAGTCGTAGGGTTTCCCGATGATGTCCCAAAACTTGTCTATCTTTGCCGCCGTTTGCTTGCTCACGGCGCTCTGTATCAAAAGCGAGATGCAGTAGATAAAAACCAATGGGAAGATGGCGACGCAGATGAAACCTATAGCCAGGATCATAAAAACCTGATGACGAATGAACTTACCCATGATCGTTAAATTCTCCGTTAGTTGCCGGGGCTTCCCGGCGTTCAGGCCTCGACGAACGCCTCTTCGCGCTTCTTGCGCACCACCGGGGCCACCACGATGAGCAGCAGGAATGCCGCGATCAGCAGCATGGTGAGGCTGATCGGGCGCTGGAAGAATACCGTCGCGTCGCCGCGCGAGAGCAGCATTGCCCGGCGCAGATTCTCCTCCATCAGCGGCCCGAGGATGAAGCCCAGGATCAGCGGTGCCGGCTCGCACTCAAGCTTCACCCAGATATAGCCGACCACGCCGAAAGCCGCCGTCTGCATCACGTCGAACGGGCTGTTCGACAGGCTGTACACGCCGACGCCGCAGAACAGCAAGATCGCCGGATACAGCATCCGGTAGGGCACGGTGAGCAGCTTGATCCACATGCCGATCAACGGCAAATTGAGGATGACCAGCATCAGGTTGCCGATCCACATCGAGGCGATCATTCCCCAGAAGAGCTGCGGCCGTTCGGTCATCACCTGCGGCCCGGGCGCGATGCCCTGGATCATCATCGCGCCGATCATCAGCGCCATCACCGGGTTGGAAGGAATGCCGAGCGTGAGCAGCGGGATGAAGGAGGTCTGCGCGCCGGCGTTGTTGGCCGACTCGGGCGCCGCCACTCCCTGAATCGCGCCTTTGCCGAAGTTGGCGGAATTCTTGGAGACCTTCTTCTCTAGCGTATAGGCTGCGAAGGACGCAAGCAATGCACCACCGCCCGGTAAAATGCCGAGGAAAGAGCCGAGCGCGGTGCCGCGCAGTATCGAAGGCGCGGAGTCCCTGATGTCCCGCCAGGTGGGCAGCAGGCCCGTGACCTTTTTGGTGAAAACCTCGCGCTGCTCCTTTTGCTCGAGGTTGTTGATGATCTCGGCAAAGCCGAACACGCCCATCGCGACCGAGACGAAGCCGATCCCGTCGGAGAGCTCCGAGACGCCGAAGCTGAAGCGCGCCACGCCGGAGTTGACGTCGGTGCCGACGAGACCCAGCAGCAGGCCGAGAATCACCATCGCGATAGCCTTGATGAGCGAGCCGTGGGCAAGCACCGTCGCCGCGATCAGCCCGAGCACCATCA
>VBCJ01000353.1 GCA_005884335.1 Betaproteobacteria bacterium
TTCGCCGTCCATGCAGACGTAGAGGAGCGGCACGCAGTAAGGCCAGCCGTCTTCACCGACCGTGGCGAGCCTCCCACAGAACCCGCGCTCGAGCGTCTCGCGCGCGCGTTCCTCCGTCATCAGCTTGTCCGCGCGCCGTACCTGGGGCGAGCCGCTCATCGCAACCTCCGCTGCCGATAATCAAACGACTTATTCTGTCACGATTTTTCGGGCTTTCGGGACTTCGCGGCGCGCTGATCGGAAGAAGTCAAGGCGTCGGGCAAATCATGACCGGACCAGCGGTACTTGTTCATGGTCTCCGCGTCGGCGATCTTCGCGAGCATCCTTCGATGCTTCCAGCTTTCATAGACCTTCGCGATCTTGCCCAATATCCACCATGCGACGATCACGACGACGAGCGCGGCGGCCGCGAGCGCCCACCACATGAAATCTTCGCAGAGCGGCCTGTCGATGTTCCTGCCCGCGCAATACCGCGTCACGAACGAAAGCCACTCCCAGTCCTTCGAGAGCTGGCCTATGAATTTGTCGAAATTCACGGTGCGATTGTTCCCGCCGGCTCCTTCAGCGAACTTCGGCGGTGCGCGTGATCTCGCCCATGCGGCCGCTCTGGTAGTCGCGCACGGCCTGTGCGATCTCCTCTTGTGTGTTCATCACGAACGGACCGTAGCGGGCGACGGGCTCTCCGATCGGAACGCCCGCGAGAAGCAGCAGCCGGCCCGCGCCCGGCGCGCCGCGAAAGCGCACGGCGTCGCCCTCCCCGAGCAGGGCGAGCTGCCCGTCGCGAATCTCCTTGCCTTCGTTTCCGACGAGCACCGCGCCCTGGAATACGTACGCCATCGCCTGTTGCTCGCGCGGAAGCGCGACGGTGACATCGGCGCCCGATTCGATCGTCCAGTCCTGATAGACGATAGGGATGTGCGTGTCGATCACCGCGTGCGCGCCCAGCGCCTCGCCCGCGATCACGCGCACGCGCGCGCGCCCGTCCGCGCTCCTCGCCTCGGGAATCTTGCCCGCCGATACCTCTTGGTAACGCGGCCGGGTCATCTTCAGTTTCGCGGGCAGGTTCACCCAGATCTGGAAACCGTGCACGCGCCCGCCCTTCTCGCGAATCCTGTCCGAAGGCATCTCCGAGTGCACGATGCCGGCACCTGCGGTCATCCACTGCACGTCGCCCGGGCGAAGCACGCCGCGGTGGCCCGCCGAGTCCTCGTGCTCGAACTCGCCCTCCAGCATGTAAGTGATGGTCTCGAAGCCGCGATGCGGATGGTCAGGCGCGCCGACCGCCTCGCCGGGGCCGTAGTCGGCCGGCCCCATCTCGTCGAGAAGGAGGAAAGGATCGGCAACGTCCAGTCCCTGTGCCGGGAAGGGCCGCCGCACGATGAAGCCCGCCCCTTCGCGCTGGCGGTGCGCGGTGACGATGCGGGCGGTCTCGCGGATGGTCTTGGATGTCATGGTTTTGCGCTCCTGTAGCGACGCATATGGGGACGTAGGATACGCAAACAAGCCCGGCGGGTCACCCGCCGAGCGGCGCTCGCCGTACAATCCGTGGAGGCTCAGGCACATAGCGGCCTTGCCTAAGGCTCCTCCCCGACATATACTGTATGTAATCACAGCCGCACCCGCGCGCTCGACCGGCCGGGCCGACGCTTTCATCCCCATACATATATAGTTATAGGCACGATGAACGAACCGCTTTCCCCCGTCGCCGAGGCCATTCCCGAGCAGTCGATCTGCCGCGAAGCGCTGCTCGAAAAATACGCCAAGGACAAGGAGCAGACCATCGGGGACGTGAGGGCTCGCGTGGCACGCGCCCTCGCCGCGGCCGAGCGCGAGGAGGAGCGTGCCCACTGGGAGCGGCGCTTCTACGAGGCGATGGAAGCCGGCTTCATCCCCGCCGGCCGCATCAACTCCGCCGCCGGCATCCCGATGCAGGCCACGCTCATCAACTGCTTCGTGCAGCCGGTGGGCGATTCGATCTCGGAGGTCGTGGACGGCAAGCCCGGCATCTACACCGCCTTGCAGGAAGCCGCCGAGACCATGCGCCGCGGCGGCGGGGTCGGCTACGACTTCTCGGCGATCCGCCCCAAGGGCGCTGAGGTGAGGGGCACGCGCTCGCGCGCGAGCGGCCCGGTGTCTTACATGCGCGTGTTCGACCGCTCCTGCGAGACGGTGGAATCGGCCGGGGCGCGCCGCGGCGCGCAGATGGGCGTGCTGCGCTGCGACCATCCCGACGTCGAGGAATTCATCCACGCCAAGGACCGGGGCGACCTCGCCAACTTCAACATCTCGGTCGGCGTGACCGACGCTTTCATGCGGGCGGTCGAGAGCGACGCCGAGATCGAGCTGGTGCACAAGGCCCGGCCGCACTCCGATGCGATCACGGCCGGCGCTCAAAGTGGAAAACAGGGCCCCTCCCCCGTTTACCGGAGAGAAGACGGCCTGTGGGTGTACGCCAAGCCGCGCGCCCGCGAGCTGTGGGACCAGATCATGCGCTCGACCTACGATCACGCCGAGCCCGGGATCCTGTTCATCGACCGCATGAACCAGGACAACAACCTCAACTACTGCGAGGCGATCGAGGCGACGAACCCGTGCGCAGAGCAGCCTCTCCCCGCCTACGGCTGCTGCTGCCTCGGCTCGATCAACCTCACCCGCTTCGTGGACCACGCGTTTTCGGAGAAGGCCGCGTTCGACTACGAGCGTTTCGGCGAGGTGGTCGAAGTGTCGGTGCGCATGTTGGACAATGTGCTCGAGGTCACCGCCTGGCCGCTCGAGGCGCAGCGCGAGGAGGCGATGGCGAAGCGCCGCGTGGGCCTGGGCTTCACGGGGCTCGGCGACACGCTCGTCATGCTGCGCCAGCGCTACGACACGGAGGCCGCGCGCGCGACGG
>VBCJ01000354.1 GCA_005884335.1 Betaproteobacteria bacterium
GGATCTCGGAGTTCATGCGCGATAGGGCCTACCGCGCCTCCTCGGATCTCGCCAGGGAGCGCGGCGCGTTCGCGCTTTTCAACGCCGACATGTACCTCTCGGGCTCGGGCTTCGCCGCGCGCCTGCCGCAGGAGCTGAAGGCGCTCATCCGCAGGCAGGGCATCCGCAACTCGCACCTCCTCTCGATCGCGCCCACCGGCACCATCAGCCTCGCCTTCGCCGACAACGCCTCGAACGGCATCGAGCCGCCCTTCTCCTGGACTTACACGAGGAAGAAGCGCATGGCCGACG
>VBCJ01000337.1 GCA_005884335.1 Betaproteobacteria bacterium
AGCTGCTTGATGTTTTGCGCCTCGCCGCTCGGCTTGATGACGTAGCGGTTGGGGTTCGCGCGCACGTACGTGAGTGCGTCGTCGAACGAGTGGAAGTTCTCCTGCGGGATGATCGAGACGCCGGCCTTCTTGAGCTCCTGCTGTCCAAATGCGCGGTCGTCCTCGAGCTGGTCCGTGTAGGGGCTGCCGCCCACCACGAGGTTGCCGGTCTGCCGCAGTTAGTGTGCCTTCGCCCCCTGGCCCAGGACGTCGTCGAACACGACGACGTCGGCCCACGGCACGTCGCGGACCCAGTCGTCGGTCTTGGCGACGAAGCCGTCGGCGATCTCGCGCTCGTCCTTCGCCTCGATGAAGAGCTTCACCTCGTGGCCTTCTTTCACGACTTGCCACGCGATGTCGGCGATGAGACCATCGAGCGAGACGAACAAGAACTTCTTCTTATCCAAGGGTGCTCCAGCTTGGCGAGGGGTTGTGGCAAGGTACGTTCTATTCTCGTCAAAAAGCAGATCCCTCGCTACGCGCGCGTGTCGCGCGCTTCGCTCGGGATGACATCGCGGCCTCTCTTTAGAAAAGAAGGGACCAAGGAGATCAGTGCCGAATTCGGAACGATCCCTCAGTGATATGGACCGCGCCGGCGGGCCCAAACGTCGCACCGGCCGAGAAGGCGAATGTTCCGATGATCGTGCCGGACGTCGTATCCACGGCGATGATGCGGATCGAGCCCGTGTACTGGCCCCCGGTCTCGAAGCTGTGAGTGGTTGTGACATTGGCGTCGAAAAGGCCGTAATTCGCTGCGTTCACCGCGGGTGTGACGTTCCGGCTCCCGTCGAGCGTGTAGGTGCCTGGGCCATTATAAGCGCCGACTTGGATGTAGATAAACTCGTTGCTGCTATCAGGCGCGAGCGTCGCCGGCAGCCCGTGCACGGACAGGAATGCACCGAGGGTCCCGCTCCACCCCCACGAAAGCACGTCGCCCTCTTGCAAGGAAAAGGGGCGACCGTCGATGCGCGCGCGCATGAAGGGCGGACCCTCCAGAGTCAGACCGGTAGGGTCGGAACACGCCAGACAGACGATCGAAGCGATGGCAACGACGCGTAGCGCACGCATAACACGCTCCTGAATGCGACCTCAGAACCTGCGGAACCCAGGTTGGAATCGCAACCGGAACCGCACAAAACATCATAAGCCGAAGTCGGCGTTCCTTTGACGGTTTTGCATCCTTCGATGACCATTGCCGGCTCTTCGACCAGCAAAGCGCGCTCTTTGCTGCCCGGTGCCGGGTCATCGATGTCCGATGAGTGTCCTTCCATGTGCAATGTACGACCTTCGATCGCCAACTAGGGTTTTCCCCTAGGTCACGCGAGAGCATTTTCACGCAGTGAGCGAGCATCTGCGGGCAGTGAGCAAGGATATGCACGAAATGCGCGAGCATCTGCGGGCAATGAGCGACGATATGGACGAAATGCGCGAGGATCTGGACGCAGCAAGCGAGGATCTGGACGCGGTGAGGGAGCATCTTCATTGATTGAGGCCCCTGTTACCGTCGGCGCGCTGACACTTCGACACAAATTCAGAGGACATCGTTCGGGCGTGCCAATGCTTGATTTCCCAAGCGCGAGCCCCGAGACGCGTTTCGTTGTCTACAAAGAAGTACACGTCAATTCTTTTTCTGAGCACGAGTCCCGTGGCCCGGTTTATCCATCACGCTCCGAGTGTCGGAGACGTCCAAACAACGGTGCACGGCGCCGACGCTGTGGCCACAGTCCTCACCCCCTAGCCCCCTCTCCATTCTGGAGAGGGGGAACGAAGGGGTGGTAAGAGGAGGGCGTATGAACGCCCAATTGCGAAGGCGGCTGGAGATGGCCGCGCGGGCTCGGGACTTCCTTCGGGCCCACCAGATGGACGGAGTAGGACAGGACCTCGGGCTGACCAAGCTCGAGCAGCTGCTGGAGCATGCGGAGAACCTCGCGACCCAGCAGCGGGTGGGGGTGGTGGTGGAGCGGTCGGCCGTGAAGCAGCGGCAAGAGCTTCGGCGCGCGCTGCAGCCCAGGATACTCGGCTATTTGAGTGCCGTGGGCGCAGTGGTAGGCACCCAAAATGCGGAATTGGCGGAGCAGTTCCGCATGCCGCCGCCGAACACCACGCACCAGGGGTTGCTCACGATGAGTCGAGCGATCCTGGAGCGGGCGACGGCGCAGAAGGAGCTCCTGGTGAAGCT
>VBCJ01000338.1 GCA_005884335.1 Betaproteobacteria bacterium
CGTTGCCGCCGATCTGCAGCACGCGCACGCCGCCCTCCTCGACGATCTCGATCGCCTTGCGGGCGGCAAGCCATTTGCCCAGACGTTTCATGATTTTCCGTGCAGGCGAACGCCGCGCGGCGGGATCACGGCTTCAGCGCCGCCGCGAGAACCGCGGGCATGGGAATCTCCACGGTCCCGTGATTCTCGTATTCGCCGGCGAGCCGGCCGACCGCGTCGCGGATCGCGTTGAGCGCCGGAGCGGACTGGGCGTGCAGCAAGGCCTGCGTCCTGACCGAACCGGCGAGGAACGCCTCGAACAGCAGCCCGGACGCGCTGAAGCGCCAGACCTGCGGGACTTTTCGCACGTCCACGTTCCTGAAGCCCGCGACCTTGAGGACCTTGTCGCACTCGCTGGCGTCGCTGAACCGGAAGAACGGCGGCCCCGGCGGCAGCGGCACATCGGGATTGCCGTGCTTCCGGATCGCATCGAGGATGATTCCGAAACCCACCGCCTCCTCCGGTTTCGCCCAGACGGTGAAGGCGTATCTGCCGCCCGCGTGCAGAACGCGGAAGGCCTCGGCGAGGGCGCGTTCCGGCTGGGCCAGATGCAACATGCCGAAGTTCATCACCACCGCGTCGAAGCTGCCATCCGGAAACGGCAGCGCCTCGGCGTCGCCCTCCCGGAACTCCATTTCCGGATTCTGCGAGCGCGCGAGCTCCACCATCACGGAGGAAAAATCGAGCGCCGCGACCTGCGCGCCGCGGGCCGCTGCGGCCGCCGCCGCGTAGCCCGGGCCGCTCGCCACGTCGAGCGTGCGCACGCCCGGGCGCACTTCCGCCGAGTCGAGCAGCGGATCGACCGCCTGGCGCGTGAGGCTTCCGAAGGCCTCGTCGTAGTGGCGGGCGGCGCTCTGCCAGCCCGCGTGCTCCAGCGCGCGAAATGCAACGGGATCGGGGGGGAGCGCGGCCATCGGCAGGCAAGCGGCTCAGCCGCGCGAGCGCACCGGCACGAAGGAAATCGGCGTGTGTACGGCGCACGCCGCCCCTGGCCTCCCGGGGGTCACTTGATCGCTGTCGCGACCGGCTTGCCCTTTTCGACGACGTAGGTGGCGAGCACCACCGCCTTGCCTTTTCCGACGTTCTTGCCGTCGTGGACCACGCCGGCCGGGACGAAGAACACCTCGCCCGCCTTGAGCATCTTCGGCGGCTGGCCGTCCACCAGGAGCTGCAGCGTGCCCTCCACGACGTAGCCGAGTTCCTCGCCGGGATGCGTGTGCCGTCCCGCCTGCCCGCCGGGAATGAATTCCGCGCGGGCCACCACCGCATGCCGGCCCTGGGCGGTGAGGTCCTGGTCCTGCAGGACGGTGCGCGTAAAGCCAGGCTGCTGCGCATTCAACAGGCCGATCCCGGTCCCCAGCGCGGCGGCGGCGAGGGCCGCTACTATCGTCAGTTTCTTCATGCTTGGTTCCTCCTTTTGTTGGTCGTCAAAAAATCAGGTCAGCGCAAACCGCAGTGTGCCCAGCTTCTCGATCGTCGTGGTCAGCCTGTCGCCGGCCTTGAGCCACACCTGCTTCTCCTTGGGATAGCCCGCGATCACGCCCTCGGGAGTGCCGGTGTAGATGACGTCGCCTGGCAGAAGCGTCATCAGCGTCGAGGCGTAACTGATGATCGTCGCGCAGTTGTGCACCATGTCGCTGGTGTTCGAGGACTGGCGCACTTCTCCGTTTACCGTACCTTCTATCTTGAGGTTGTTCGGATCGGGAATCTGGTCCGCGGTCACGAGGTACGGTCCAAGCAGCCCGAAGCCGTCGCAGGTCTTGCCGATCATCCACTGACTGCTGCGCGACTGCAGGTCGCGCGCGGTGAAGTCGTGGCCGATGCAGTAGCCGAACACGTAGGAGAGCGCCTCGGTTTCGCTGACGTTGCGGGCCTTCCTTCCCATCACGATCACCAGCTCGGACTCGTAGTCGAAGCGCTCGGCGGGCACCGCCGACACGCGCACCGTGCCCTGATGGGCGTTGAGCGCATTGTTGAACTTGTTGAAGAACACCGGCTGCTTCGGCGGCGTTGCGCCCATCTCGCGCGCGTGCTTCGCGTAGTTCACGCCGACGCAGAGGATCTTCTCCGGGTTGGTCACGCACGGTCCGAACTCCGCGCGGTCCTCGGCGACGAAAAACCCCGGAGTCTTGCGCGCGAGCGCCACTTTGACGAGCTCGGTGAGTCCCCGCTCGCCGCGGCGGATGAGGTCCTCGATCATGGTCGGCGCGGGGCTGCGGATGAATTTCGCCGTCTTGGCGACGTCGAGTATCCCCAGATCGGTCTTCACGCCCAGGCCGTAGGCGTCGCCGCTGCGCAGGGTGACGAAGGTCATCCTCTTCGGCAACGCGGGCGAGTCGGGGCTCGCGCCCGGCCCGGCGCCCTGCGCAAGCGAGGATTCCGGCGCGGAGGCGCCTGCGGCGAGCGCGACGACGCCCGCCGCGCCCGTTTTCTTCAGGAAGCTTCTGCGCTGCTCATCCATCGTTGTCTTCTCCGAATCAGATCCTAGGCTCGCGCCTCCGCGGGTGCGGACTCCTCGGGCGAGAAATCGAGCTCCACCTTGGCGCCGCAGGGATCGTGACAAAAAATCTGCCACGTTCCGACGCCCACCTGCCGGCGCAGCGTGAACTCTATTCCGTTCGCCTTCAGCTTCGCCACCGTGCCCTTCAAGTCGGTGGCGCTGAACGCGAGGTGGTCCAGCAC
>VBCJ01000260.1 GCA_005884335.1 Betaproteobacteria bacterium
CCGTAACGCGCAGCGGTGACTCTGAGGTAATGCACCGCCAAAGGAACGATGTCCTCACGCCGCTCGGACAGGGGCGGGAGAGCGAGCGAGACCACGTTCAGTCGATAGTAGAGATCCTCGCGGAATCGGCCCGCTTTCATCTGGGCGTCGAGGTCGCGATGCGTAGCGGAGATGATGCGCACGTCGACCGTCGTCCCTTGAGTCGCACCGACCGCACGCACCTCGCGGTCCTGCAGTACGCGCAAAAGCTTGGCCTGCAAAGCAAGAGGCATGTCGCCGATTTCGTCCAAAAACAGCGTCCCTCCGTCGGCGGCGGGGACGAGCCCCTTGTGATCGTAGCTCGCACCGGTAAACGAGCCTTTGCGGTGGCCGAACAATTCCGATTCGAGCAGATTTTCCGGGATGGCCGCGCAATTGACGGCCACGAAGGGTCCCTGCGAGCGGCGGCTCGCGCGGTGTATCGCGCGCGCGAGGAGCTCCTTTCCCGTGCCGCTCGCTCCCTGGATGAACACGCTCGCCTCCGACTGAGCAACCAGGCGCGCCTGATGGAGCACGTTTTCCATTTTCGGGCTCTGCGTCACGAAGTCGCGCCGCCAGTCCTCCTCGCCCTCACCCGGTCCGACTCCGGAAAGCCGCAGCGCCTGTTCCACCTGGTCGAGCAGGTGCTTTCCGTCGAACGGCTTGGACTGAAACCCGAAAACCCCGCGGCGCGTGGCGGCGACCGCCTCGGGGATCGTGCCGTGTGCAGTCAGGATGATGACGGGAAGAGTCGGCGCCTGCTTGCGGATTTCGTCGAACAAGGTCAACCCGTCCATTCCGCCCATCTTGAGGTCCGTAATGACGAGCTCGGGGCGCGAGGCCGCGAGCACGGCGAGCGCCTTCTCCCCGCTGTCCGCTCCCTTGACGCTGTGGCCCGCGGCGGTAAGTCGCAGGGAAATGAGTTTCAGAATATCCGGATCGTCGTCGACGAGAAGAATGGTGCTCATCTTGGCCGCGCCTGCTCGCGTTCTATGATATTGCGCTCGACCGCCTTCAGGGCCTCGAGCTGCTCCTTAAGTTGGGCCGTGCGGCGCTGCTCGCGCAAGCGCTCGCTGATCTGGGCGTGAAGCAGTCCGGCAAACTGCTGCATGGGGCCCGGCGGTTCGGAAGCCCCCGCGCCCGCGAGGGAGTCAAGCAGGCCCGCAGCCCGGGTGTCGTCGTTGAACGCCGTTCCGGGCAGCGCAAGCAGCAGCGCGAGCCGGACCCGCCCGTAGGCGCCGCGATCCTTGGAAAGCATCTGGGTCGAAGCGTTCAATTCGCGTTGCTGTTCCTCGGCCTGAAGCGCCGCGACTCTCTGGGTGTAAGCGATCAGCTCGATGACCTGGCGCGATTCGCGGTTCTCGCGGGCCGAAGGAGCGCCTGAGGCTCCGGGAGCACCTAGTGTTGAAAAGGCAGCACACCCGGCGAGCACCGAGATGCAGCAGAGGATTGCGACGACCCGGATCATGGCTCGGGACGCGGCGACCCGGCCGCAAGCGTGACGCGGAAATGGGCGCCGCCTTCGCGATCGCTCACGACCTCGATGCGACCGTCATGAGCCACCACAAACTCCCTTGCAATCGCGAGCCCCAGACCGCTGCCCCGCACGCGGCCGTGATGGACGTCCTCGCCCTGATAAAACCAGTCGAATATCCGATCGCGATCCTCGGGGGGAATTCCCGGGCCCGCGTCTCTCACGTCGAACACCACCTCAGCCCCCTCTCGTCGCAGCGCCAGGGAAATCATACCCTCGTCCGGCGAGTATTTGATCGCATTGGAGACCAGATTCGCCGCGACAGCGCGTAATTTTTCCTCGTCCGCTTGAAGTATGACCGGGTCCAGCCTCAGGTCGGCGCGGATGCCGCGGGCCTGGACTGCGAGCCGATGATCGTCGAGCACCTGTTCCACGACCCGGTCGAATCGCACCGCCGTCAGGTCCAGACGCCCCACGCTCTCCTGAGCTCGATGGTAGTTCAACAGGCCCTCGATCAGCTGCTGCAATTGCACGCTTTTTTGCCGGAGGATTTCTACGATTTCGCGCTGACCCGGCGAGAGCGGCCCGGCAGTCCCCTCGACCAGCAGCTCGGATCCTTCACGAAGCGCCGTCAGCGGCGTTTTCAGCTCGTGCGAGACGTGCCGCAGGAACAAGCGCTTCTGTTGTTCGAGTTCGATCAGCCGCTGGCGCAGCCAATCGAGCCGGCTGCCCAGGTATTTCAGGTCCGCCGGCCCGCCGACCCGGATGTCGCCTTCGAACTCGCCCGCGCCGAGGCGCCGGATTGCCTGGTCCAGCTGGCGGATCGGTCTCGCGATGAGGAGGGTGACCCCGGCCGCGAGGAGTACGCCGAGCGGTATCGTCGCCGCGAGCTGCAGCCAGAGGATGCGCTGCGCGCGCTCGCCCGTGCGTCGCATGGATTCCACCTCGCGGTCGATCAAGGCGTTGCTCGTGTTGAGCACGTCCCGCGCCAGCTCCGACAGCACCACGTAGCCTTCTACGAGCGCCTTCTTGTCGGCCGCCGTCTTCGGTTGGCCGAGCAACAGTTCGTAGAGCCCCTGCTCCTTGTCGATCGTGTTGTTGAGCTCGTGCAACTGCGGCTCGTCGAGCGGCTGCAGGGACAGCTCGCTGGTATTCGCCTTGAAGTTCGCCCTCAGCCGAGCGTAGTCCTTGAGGAGTTCCTCATCGTCGAGGATGAGATACTGGCGCACCACCCGTTCGAGCGCGGTGGTTTGCTCGACCAGGAGCCGGCTTCCGCGAGAGGCTTGCGCCGCCTGAGAGACCGCGGTCTGGCTCTGACCTGCCAGCTGCTCGACGTACACCGCAGCGTTGTAAAAAGCCACGACGAGCGGCGCCGCGACGAGCGCGAAGGCGAGCAACAGCAGGCTCAGAAACGACCGTGGATAGTATCGCAGGGGAAAGTCGAGCCCGATTTTCATGGCCCGCTATAATGCCGCAGTTTTGCGAATCGTGAACTTGCTCTCCCGTTCAGTCGGCTCGAAATGACCGGCATTTCGCGCGTCGCCATCGTCGCCGCCGTGGCGCGCAACGGCGTCATCGGCCACCGCAACCGGATGCCCTGGCACTTGCCGGAGGACTTGAGGCGTTTCAGGCAACTTACGCTTGGTCACGCGGTGATCATGGGTCGCCGAACGTTTGAATCGATCGGTAAGCCTCTTGCCGGACGAAACAACATCGTGGTCACCCGCTCGCCCGATTGGACCCGCGCGGGCTGCCACGCCGCCCATTCACTCGAAGCCGCTCTCGCAGCGGTCCACGAGCGGGAGGACGCGTTCGTCATCGGGGGCGCGCAGATCTACGCGCTCGCTCTTCCGGTCGCCTCCCGCCTCTATATTTCCGAGATCGAGCGCGACTTCGAGGGCGACGCGTTCTTCCCGGAGTTCGACCGTTCACGATGGCGTGAGGTCTCGCGCGAGTCTCGCGTTCTTGACGGCGCAGGCGGTTTCAGCTACCACTTCGTCGCGTACGATCCCCGCACCTGATTTCGCGCCACGTTCCGGCTTCCGCGCATCGGTCTTTATTCGCGCGGGCCAGCTGGCGCCGAGGTCACCAAGCTCTTGACGGAGATCGGGAAGAGTCGCAGCAAAAGGCTCGGTGAGATGATCAAGCTTTCACCTTGTCCCCGACGACAACGCAGTTACGCCCCGACCGCTTGGCCTGATACAGGGCAGCGTCGGCGACTCGCAGCACCTCCTGCCCACCCTCGCCGTGATCGGGAAACATCCCGATGCCAACGGATATCGTGATGGGTCCGACGCGCCGGCCCTCGTACTCGATCTCGAGATTCTGCACCTCCCGGCGGAGCTTTTCGGCGCGCTCCAAGACCGTTCCCTGCGAGGCCGGAGCCATGACCAGCACGAACTCTTCGCCGCCATAGCGCGAGACGATATCCTCGCCCCGCGCAGCGGACAGCATGTACTGGCCTATTGCACACAGTACCGCATCCCCCGCCGCGTGGCCGAGCGTGTCGTTGAAGCGCTTGAAGTTGTCGATGTCGATCATCAACACGCCGAAGGGTTGGCTGCTGCGCCGAGCGCGGCTTTCTTCCCGGCCGAGCGACTCTTCGAGGTAGCGGCGGTTATGGAGGCCGGTCAGCCCGTCGTGCACAACCTGATCGTGCAAGCGGAGGTTTGCCTGCGTCAGTTCCTGCTCCGCCCATAGCCGCTTTTTGATCTCCTGGTCCAGCGCGGCTCTCACCACTTCGAGCTGCGCGTCGCGCTGTGCGATACCACGACCCAGCTGGGCGTTCAGCCGTTCGAGATTCACCGTGTGCCGGTGGAGCTTCCGAGCGATCGGGCGCAGGAAAGAGTCGATGGATTTATGCTCGGAATGCGCCTCCGCGGGCGGTGGAGACGGCCCAGAAAGAGCCGCATCGACGACCGCGAGCAGCGTCTCGGGGTTGACGGGCTTGGCAATGAAGGATGCGCCAAAGGTGGTCGCCAAGGCCTCGGCTTCGGCAGCGATGTGGGCGGCGGCCCGAAACACGATCCGCGGCTGGACCGAGTTCGGATCTGAGCGCAAATTGAGGACGAACTGACAACCGTCCATACCCGACGTCAGTATGTCGATGATCACCAAGTCGGGTCTTTCGGCGCGAACGATCCGCAGCGCTTCCTCACCGCCGCTGGCCTCCAGCAAACGATACCCACGGTCTCGGAGCAGCGTTGCAACGAAACGCAGATTGACCGGTCTGTCCTCGATGATAAGAATCGTGGCCACGATCTTCCCCGATTTCCATCCTATACCCAGAGAGCCCGCTTCGGCCCGCTCCAGACAACGGAGTGCAAAATGGATAATTATGCCCCCGTCATAGGTCAATACAGGTAACGAAAATGTCACGGAGGGTGAGCCGAAAGGAGGGGGTCGGGAGCCGTCGCAGGCCCCTCCTAAGGCTCGCGACTGGCTCCGACGAATATCGGACAGACCAGCGCTGCCCGCCTGAAACGGCTCCCCCTACGGGCGCATCATTTCTCGGCGTTGAACCACTTGACCGCAGACTCCTCGTCTCGAAAACTCTGAACGTTGACGCCGTGCTGGCGCCCTATCAATTCGATGTACTGATGGGAGATGCCCAGCTCCTCGGAATCACCCAGGAGGGCGATCTTATGTGACGGATCGGAGCTGAGTTTCCTGAAGTACGCGAGAAATCCAGACCTCTCGACCGTGAAAACCGGGTTCGAGGAGATCACGCAGATCAGCACCCATGATCGCTGATGCTTGATCGCGGCGTCGGCGACGATTCGCAAGAATTCCCGCGTCTCCTCCATCGTCTCACGATTGAACAGTTCGGCCTTCAAATACTGCGGCTCGATGGTGACTTTGTACAACATATCTACGGCACGCAGCGCCTCCACCCGCTTCGGCTGCCCGGGAAATTCGATACCACAGTTCGCAGACTAGCCGAGCAAGAAAACATTAGTTGGTAGCAAAGGGAAATGAACAATTGTGACAGTGCGAATAGCCTCTACGGATCAGATTTCTCCGGCTTGTAAGGTATTTCCTGATAGGTCCGTCCCTCGAATGGAAGAAGCTTTGATTGCTGCTCCCCTCCAAAAAGTAGCGAGGCAGCTACCTCCAGTCGCTCGCTCACCACAAAAAATTAACGATTGCGCTATGGCAGATAGAAATCTGATTCGCTATCATGAAATCCTGCTTGTAAAGCACCTTCCCTCCCTCCCGGTGCGGGCAGGCGGCCCCGGCGCTCGCCGGGGTTTTTTTTACAGGTGCGAGCCTCTTCACCCCTCACATCATCCCGGAGGAAACGTCCGTCTTATCGATCATCCCGCCGAGCTCGGCTTTGAGCGCTTGCGCTTCCTGCTCGAGCAACGCATAGGCCGCTTGCACTTTTTCCAGATTCTTCACCAAATCGAGTTCCTCCAGCTTTCCCGCCGCTTCCTGTGCCGCAGCAGCGGAAAGGTTGCGGAACATCCCGCGCAGGGTATGGATGTCGTAGGCAAAACGGCCGGCGTTCCCGGTTTTCATCGCCTCGCGGGCGCTCGCCATGAGGGGCTCGCATTCCTGCAGGAACAGTTTCGTAATTTCGCCGAGTAACTGCATGTCGCCGTCGACCCGATCGAGCAACGTCGCCCGATCGAGCACGATCTTTTTGGCTTGCGCCAACTTTGACCGCTCACTGCAAGCAAGATGCAGCCGCTCGATGGCTTCGAGCAGCATCGTCGGTTGGATCGGCTTGATCAAATAGCCGTCCATGCCCGCCTTCAGGCAACGTTCGCGGTCGCCCACCATCGCGTGCGCGGTCAGTGCGACGATGGGAATGTATCCACCGGTAACTTTTTCCCGGTTTCGAATTGCAGCCGTAGTTTCAATCCCGTCCATTCTGGGCATCTGCACGTCCATGAGGACAAGATCGAAATGCTTGCGTTCGAGCGTTTTCAGCGCCGCGGCGCCGTTGTCCGCCGCAACGACTCTGTAACCCTCTTTCTCGAGCACGTGCTGGGCAAGTCTGCGGTTTACGGGATTGTCCTCGACCAACAAAATTTCCAGCGCCGGCTTGATTTTTTGCGCGGCCTCCGACTCAGCCGGTGCCCGCCGGGCTCCGCTCCGGGACGAGATGCCGAACGCGGAGCGGACCGCATCCAGCAGTTCCGACTGCTTCACCGGCTTGGTCACGCAGGACAGGACTCCGCTATCGAGACGGTCCGCGTCGCGCCGCAGGCCTGAACCGAGCACGATCACCGCCTGGACCCCGAGGCGCGGGCTCTTGCGTATCTGCGCGGCGAGTTCATAGCTATCCACACCGGGCAAGGTGTCGTCCAGAAGCACCAGTCGGCACGGTGCCTTTGCGCGTTTCGCCCGTTCCAGGAACTCCGTCGCGGCCTTGCGGCTCTCCGCTTCGTGCGCTTCGACGTTCCATCGCTTCAGTGTGTCCACGATGATGCGGCGGCTCACGGGATGGTCTTCCACCACCAGAGCCCGGAGTCCCTTGAAGTCGAGAGCGCTCGGTTCGGCTCGCGTCGCCGTCTGAAGGCCAAAACGTACCGTGAAGTGGAAAATGCTCCCCTTGCCCGGCTCGCTTTCGACCCAGATCTTTCCGTTTAGCATTTCGACCAGGCGCGCCGAAACCGTCAACCCCAGTCCGGTGCCCCCGTAAATGCGCGTCGTCGAGGTGTCGCCCTGCGAGAACGGCGCAAAGATGGCGGTGTGTTTCTCCTTGTCGATGCCGACCCCCGTGTCGCTCACGGTGAAATAACAGGTCACTTCGCCGTCATCGCTCGATTGCGGTTGAACGCGCATCACCACTTCGCCGCGCTCGGTGAACTTGATGGCATTGCCCACCAGGTTGAGTACGATCTGGCGCAACCTGACCGGGTCGCCGAGCAGCGCGTCGGGGGTGTCGGGCGCGATTTCACAGGCTAGCTCGAGGCCCTTCCTGTGGGCCTCGAGCGCCAGCGTTTTCATCGTGTCGCCCATGCTCTCGCGCAGCGAGAACGGGATGGTCTCGACTTCCAGCCGCCCGGCCTCGATCTTCGAGAAATCCAGAATGTCGTTGATGACCCTCAAAAGGGATCCGCCGGAGGCCTTTGCGAGATCAAGGTACTCGCGCTGCTCCGGAGTCAGAGTCGTCTGCAAGGCGAGCTCGGTCATCCCGATGATGGCATTCATCGGAGTCCGGATTTCGTGACTCATGTTGGCCAGAAACTCCGACTTTGCCAGATTCGCCGCCTCGGCCGCCCGCTTCGCCTTGTGCAGATCCTCTTCGGCCTGCCTGCGCATCTCGATTTCTTTCCGCAGCAGGTCGTTCGCCGCGATCAGACTCGCGGTACGCTCCCGTATTTTGGTTTCGAGGCTCTCGTTGACCTTGGACAACTCCCGTTCCGCGATTTTGCGCTGGTTGACCTGCGTCGCGAGCTCTGCGCTCTTGCCGTACAAGTCGACAAACACCGCCACCTTCGACTTCAGGATGTCGGGGTTCACCGGCTTCAGGATGTAATCCACGGCGCCGACTTCATATCCCCGGAATACCGATTGCGCGTCTTCGAGCGCTGCAGTGAGGAAAATGATTGGAGTGTGGCGGGAACGTTTGAGCTTGCGGATCAGTGTTGCGGTTTCGAAACCGTCCATTACAGGCATCAGGATGTCGAGGAGAATGAGGGCGAAGTCGGTTTCGAGAATCTGTCTCAGCGCCTCCTTTCCCGACCCGACCGCCAACACGTTCCGGTCGGGCCCGGAGAGGAGCTCCTGCATCGCAACCAGGGTATGCCGCTCGTCATCGACCACAAGAATGTTAGCTTGCGATGAGCCGGACACCGCCGTCTCCAGGTCACTTGGCGAGTCCGACCCGCAATAGCGACAACAACTGTTCGATATTGACGGGCTTGGAGATGTAGTCAGAAGCGCCGGCCTCGATGCATTTCTCGCGATCCCCCTTCATCGCTTTGGCGGTCACTGCGATGATCGGAAGATCCTTGAATTCCTGCAGGCCGCGAATGATTCGGATCGTGTCGTATCCGTCGAGCTCGGGCATCATGATGTCCATGAGGACCACATCGATGTCGGGGTTGTTTTTCAGCGTCTCGAGCCCGTCTTTGCCGTTCTCCGCGTTGAGCACCGTGATGCCGTGCTGCTCCAAAGCACCGGTCAAAGCGAATATGTTTCTTATATCGTCGTCGACAATCAGCACCTTTCTGCCGGCCAGATCCGGTGTGGCCAATTGGATAGCGGCCAGCAGCTGCTGGCGCTTGTCCGTCGGCAGTTCGTTGACCGTCTGATGCAGGAACAGCGTCGTTTCCTCCAAAACGGCTTCGAGGGTTCGCACGCTTTTCAGCACGGCGACTTCCGCCAGCTTTCTGAGCTTGTCCCGCGCGCTGCCGCTCAGGGCGTCCGTTTCATAGATCACGATCGGTAATTCGGACGCCGTTTCGGATTGAACGATTTTCTTGATGAGGTCGATCGCCGTCATATCGCGAAGCGTCGAACCGAGCACCATGCAATCGAACTGATTTTTCCGCAGGGCATCGAGGGCCTGCTTGCCTGCGGGTACATCCGAGATCTTCACGTCCTCCCCGCGCAGGGCTTCGGTGATGCTCGCCCGCTCGGCGTCGTTTCCATCGACGACGAGAAGCGTTCTGATCTCGTGTTCGATGATCCTGCGCGTCTTGGCGAGGGCTTCCTGGAGCGCTTCCTTCACCGCGGGCTTTTGCACCGCCCCCAGGGCTCCCATGTGAAGGCACTTGTGCGTGTGGTTGGCAACGGAGATGACGCTCACCGGGATATGCCGCGTTTTCGGATCGTGTTTCAGGAGATCGAGGACCGCCCATCCGTCCATGTCCGGAAGCTTCAGGTCCAGCGTGATCGCGTCCGGCGCAAGCTCCTTGACCCGAACGAGCGCCGTGTTGCCGTCCAGGGCGATCACTCCCTTGAACCCGCTTTCGCGCGCGACATCGAGCAGCGTCGCGGCGAACTTCGCGTCGTCGTCGACGATCAGGACGACGCGGTCGCCGGGCTGGATGTTATCGCGGTCGTCGCTCACTTGAGGCTCCGGGCGCACTCCACGCCCTTTCATCGCCGGACCCAGGCTCGGTAGCTTGGCGTAAGCTGGACCGAGCTTGGGCTCTTCGGCGGGTGTTTCCTCGGCCGGTGTTTCCTCGACAGGTGTCTTCGGCGTTGTCGCCGCCGGACCGGGCTTGGGCTCCTCGGTAGGTGTTTTCGGTGTTCTCGCCTCGACCTCCGCCGGATCGTGGATAAACGGGAGGTAAAGCGTGAACGTGCTGCCTTTGCCCGGATCGCTTCCGACCCGGATTTCCCCGCCAAGCAGGCGAGTGAGCTCGCGGCTGATGGAAAGTCCCAGTCCCGTGCCTCCGTATTTGCGGCTGGTGGTTCCGTCAGCCTGCTGGAAGGCTTCGAAAATGACCTTCCTCTTGTTTTCGGGGATTCCGATCCCAGTGTCCGAGACGGAGAACGCCACCACTTTTTCCGCCGCATCCTGTTGCGGGTGTCCGGCGTTCCAGCGGCCTTTCGCGAGGGAAATCCGCAGGGACACCTTGCCCTTTTCGGTAAACTTGAATGCGTTCGAGAGCAGATTCTTCAGGATCTGCTGGAGCCGTTTTTCGTCGGTGTGAATCACGGCGGGCAATCCGGCAGCCGCGGCCACCGTGAAGCCCAAGCCTTTGTCCTGGGCGACCTGGCGGAAGGTGCGCTCGACGTAGTCCTGCAGCCCAGAGAAGCGCTCGGGCGCAATGTCGAGCGTGACGGTACCCGATTCGATCTTCGCCAGATCGAGAATATCGTTGATGAGGGAAAGGAGATCCGTGCCTGCGGCATAGATGGTCTGCGCGTAATCGACCTGTTTGGGCAGGAGGTTCTTGCCTGCGTTGTCCGCGAGCAGCTTCGCCAGGATCAGCAGGCTGTTCAGCGGCGTGCGCAACTCGTGCGACATGTTGGCCAGAAACTCGGACTTGTAGCGAGAGGAGAGAGCGAGCTGCTCGGCCTTTTCCTCGAGCGCGGCTTTCGCCTGCTCGACTTCCCGATTCTTGTATTCGACCTGCCTCATCTGCTCCGAAAGAAGCTTGGCCTTCTCCTGAAGTTGCTCGTTGGTGCGCTGCAGCTCCTCCTGCTGATTCTTGAGCAGTCTCTCGGAGTTCTGCAGATTCTGCGCCTGCTGCTCCAGACGGTCGTTGGTCTCCTTGAGCTCTTCCTGCTGGCTTTGCAGCTCCTTGGTGAGCGATTGCGACTGCTCGAGCAGGGATTCAGTGCGCATGTTGGCCTC
>VBCJ01000339.1 GCA_005884335.1 Betaproteobacteria bacterium
TGATCTCGGCCGATCCCGTCGTCCTGGTCGTCCGCGACGAGGCGCCGTGGAAGAATGTCCGGGAATTCGTCGCCGACGCGCGCAACCGGCCCGCCAAGATCACCTACAGCTCCTCCGGAATCTACGGCGCGCTGCACATGCCTTTCACCCTGCTCGAGCATGCCACGGGGACGACGCTGTGGCATGTGCCCTACAGCGGCGGCGGGCCGGCGCTTCAAGCCTTGCTCGGCTCGCAGGTGGACGTGACCGTGGGCGGGCCGGCGATCATGATCGGCCAGATCAAGGCCAAGCGGCTGCGCCCACTCGCGAGCTTCGGGGACAAGCGGCTCGCCTCGCTTCCCGACGTGCCGACGCTCAAGGAGCTCGGGATCAACGCGGAGTACTACATCTGGGCGGGATTGATGCCCCCCGTAGCGACGCCGCCGGCGATCCAGCAGGCGCTGCGGAACGCGGTGCGGCAGGCGGTCCAGGATCCGGATTTCCGCGGGGCCATGGCCAAGATCGAGACCCCTGTCACCTATCTCGACGCGCCGGAATTCCGGGAGTTCTGGGACACGGACGCGAAGAGGCTAGCCGAGGCGGTGAAGCGCACCCGTCCCGTCGAGCAGAAATAGTGACGCCGCGAGCGAACGCCCGCGCTCGCCCGGAATGACATATGGCCGCCGCTCAAGGCAAGGTCATCATCACCTGCGCCGTGACCGGCGCGATCCACACGCCGACGATGTCGCCGCACCTTCCGGTGACGCCGGAGGAGATCGCGGAAGGCGCGATCGGCGCGGCGCAGGCGGGCGCGGCGATCGTGCACCTGCACGCGCGCGAGCCCGCGGACGGCCGGCCGACGCAGGATCCGAAGATGTTCATGCGCTTTTTGCCTGCGATCAAGGCAGCCTCGAACGTCGTCATCAATCTCACGACCGGAGGCGCGCCGACCATGACGGTCGAGGAGCGGCTGCAGCCGGCGCTGCAGCTGAAGCCCGAGGTCGCCTCGCTCAACATGGGCTCGATGAACTTCGGACTGTACGAGATGCTAGCGCGCTACAAGGAATGGAAGTACGACTGGGAGAAACCCTACCTCGCCGCCAGCGACGAGCGGATCTTCAGGAACAGCTTCAAGGACATCGCCTACATCCTTCAGTCCTGCAGCGGCAACGACACGCGCTTCGAGATCGAGTGCTACGACATCGGCCATTTGTATACAGCGGCGCATTTCCTCGACCGCAGGCTGGTGAAGCCGCCGCTTTTCATCCAGTCGGTGTTCGGAATCCGCGGCGGCATCGGCCCGCATCCCGAGGACGTGATGCACATGAAGCGCACCGCGGACCGCCTGTTCGGCGACCAGTATCTGTGGTCGGTGCTCGGGGCCGGGCGCAACCAGATGTTCGTCGCCGCGATGTCCGCGGTCATGGGCGGAAACGTGCGCGTGGGCCTGGAGGACAGCCTGTGGCTCGGCCGGGGAACGCTCGCAAAAACCAACGCGGAGCAGGTCACGAAGATTCGCCGCATCCTGGAGGAGCTCGGATTGCAGATCGCGACCCCCGACGAAGCGCGTGAGATGCTCAAGCTCAAAGGCGGACGGAACGTCGCATTCTAGAGGTGAAAGATCGATGAAGAGCTACAGGATCGCCGTTATCGCCGGAGACGGGATCGGGAAAGAGGTCGTGCCCGAAGGCGTGCGCGTGCTCGAAGCCGCCGGCAGGAAATTCGGCATCGGATTCAAATGGGACGAATTTCCCTGGAGCTGCGAGTACCGCCTGAAGCACGGGCGCATGATGCCCGAGGACGGACTCGCGGCGATCCGCGCTCACGACGCCGTGTTCTTCGGCGCCTGCGGCTTTCCCGGCGTACCCGATCACGTGTCTCTCTGGGAGCTGCTCATCCCGATGCGCCGCGGCTTCGACCTGTACGTGAACCTCCGCCCGGTGCGCCTGATGCCGGGAATCCAGTCGCCGCTCGCCGGGCGCAAGCAAGGCGATATCGATTTCTGGGTGGTGCGCGAGAACACCGAAGGCGAATACTCGTCGATCGGCGGGCGCATCTTCGAAGGCACCGAGAGGGAAACCGTAGTGCAGCAGAGCACCTTCACCCGGGCGGGCACCGACCGCATACTCAAATACGCGTTCGAGCTCGCGAAGAGCCGCCCGAAGAAGCACCTCACCTCGGCCACCAAGTCGAACGGGTTCTCGATCACCATGCCCTACTGGGACGAGCGCGTCCGCGCCATGGCGGCGCGCTACCCCGAGGTGAAGACCGACCAATACCACATCGACATCCTCACCGCGCACTTCGTGCAGCATCCGGACTGGTTCGACGTGGTGGTCGGGTCGAACCTCTTCGGCGACATCCTCTCCGACCTCGGCCCCGCCTGCACCGGCACGATCGGCATCGCGCCCTCGGGCAACATCAACCCCGAGCGCAAATTCCCGTCGGT
>VBCJ01000340.1 GCA_005884335.1 Betaproteobacteria bacterium
CAGCCGTCGCCGGTGGCGAACTACAGGGGTTCGAACAGCGCGCCGGCCTGGTCGCCGGACGGCAAGCAGCTCGCGGCCGTGCTCACCAAGGACGGAAGCTCGCAGATCTATCTCATGAACGCCGACGGCACCAACCTCCGGCGCATCACGTTTTCCGACGCGATTGATACGGAACCATTTTTTACTCCCGATGGTCAATCCATCTATTTCACCTCCGACAGAGGGGGCAGCCCGCAGATCTACCGTATGCCGGCAGGCGGGGGGGAGCCCGTGCGCGTGACCTTCGAAGGCGATTACAATGTATCCCCGCGCGTCAGCCCGGACGGCAAGATCCTCGCGTATATTTCGCGCATCAGCGGGCGCTTCCAGCTGATGGCCATGGACCTGGAGAGCAAGCAGGTTCAGACCTTGACGGACGGCCCGCGCGACGAGTCTCCGAGCTTCGCGCCAAGCGGGCGGATCATTCTGTACGCAACCGACAACGACAACCGCGGCGTGCTTGCCGCGGTATCGAGCGACGGCCGCTTCAAGCAGCGGCTCGGCATCCAGGCGGCCGATGTGCGCGAGCCGTCCTGGGGCCCGTTTTTGGGTAACTAACGGCTGCAACGGATTTGCCGTTGCGGCCGCAATCTAGGGGAGCACGCGGGGAGGAGTCCTCCTCGTTTTGTTGGGCACTCGAAAGGAGGTTGTGATGAAGAAAGCCTTGTTTTCCGCTCTGAGCCTGGCGCTGCTCTACGGATGCGCGAGCACGCCTGTCGAACCCGAAAAGCCTGCGGAGCCCAGCGTCCAGACGCCGGGGCTCCCGGTAGCGCCTCCGGTCGCGGCGCGTCCGGTCCAGCCTGCCGCCCCGCAGGTCGATTTGTCGAAACGCTCGGTTTTCTACGAGTACGACAAGTACGACATCAAGGACGAGTACCGCCCCGTGCTGCAGGCCCACGGCAAGTATCTCGCCGAGAACCGCGGCAAGAAAATGCTCATCCAGGGCAACTGCGACGAGCGCGGCAGCCGCGAATACAACATCGCGCTCGGGCAACGCAGAGCCGAAGGAGTCAAGCGCATGCTCCTGCTGATGGGAGCCACCAACACCCAAGTGGAATCGGTCAGCCTCGGCGAGGAAAAGCCGCGCTGCCTCGATCACAACGAGGCGTGCTGGTGGCAGAACCGCCGCAGCGACATGCTCTACGGCGGGGAATACTAAGCCGATGCGGCTGCGGATCACCCTTGCGGTCTGGGCTGCGCTCCTCGCGGGCGTGGCCCACGCGGCCCTGTTCGACGACGAGGAGGCGCGCAGGCAGATCTTCCAGCTGAAAAACCAGGTCGAGGCGCGCCAGAAGGCGATCGAGGAGCGCCTCTCGGCGATCGACGCGCGCCTCGGGCAGCTGGATTCGTCCGGGCAGAACCGCGTCGTCGATCTCGCCCAGCTGATGGAATCGCTCAAGCAGGACGTCGCAAAGCTGCGCGGGCTGATCGAGGTGCTCGCGAATCAGACCGAGACCCTCGAGCGCCGCCAGAAGGACCTCTACGTCGATTTGGACAACCGCCTGAGGAGGCTCGAGCAGACGCAATCGCAGCTGCAGGACAAGCTGAGCCAGGGCGAGCGCAGCGCGGCCGCCGAGAAACAGGCGTACGAGACGGCGCTCAACCAGTTCAAGCTCGGCAACTACCAGCTCGCCATCACCAGCTTCCAGAATTTCATGACCAATTTCTCCAGCAGCGAGCTCGTTCCCTCGGCGCAGTACTGGATCGGCAATGCCTACTACGCGATGCGCGACTACAAGTCCGCCATCGCCGCCCAGCAGAAAGTGGTCAGGCTCTGGCCGGAGAATTCCAAGGCGCCCGATGCGCTGCTCAACATCGCGAGCTCC
>VBCJ01000341.1 GCA_005884335.1 Betaproteobacteria bacterium
TGCGCCGGCCCGACACGCCCACCCTCATCATCACGGGCCATGACGAGCATGCGCTGGCCATTGATGCTCTCCGCGGCGGGGCCTACGACTTCATCCAGAAGCCGATCGACCGGGATGACTTCGTGGGGGCGCTCACCCGCGCGATTCAAGCGCACGCGCGGAATCGCCGGGTGAAGGATCGGCGGTCGGCCCTGGAGCGCTGCGCCAGTGAACTGGAGCGGATCGTGGAAGAGTTCGGCCGCGTCCCCGCGACGCCGACGAGCAGCGAGCCATGAACCACACTCGCGTCCTCATCGTCGACGACGACCAGGCCCTCCTGCAGGGGCTTCCCCAGGCCCTTCGGCTCCGAATGGAAGGGGTGAGGGTGGACACGGCCGACTCGGGCACGGCCGCGCTCGACCGGATCGCCGCCCTGGACTACGACGCGATCGTCACCGACCTCAAGATGCCAGGGATGGACGGTCTCGATCTCTTGGCCGAGATCCGGACGCACCGGCCCGACACGCCCACTCTGATGATCACCGGGCACGGCGAGCACGACCTGGTGGTGCACGCCCTCCGCGGCGGGGCCTACGATTTCATCCAGAAGCCGATCGACCGGGATTACTTCGTCGCGTCGTTGCGCCGGGCGATTGAGAGGCGCGCGCTGAGTCGCCGGGTCAAGGAACAGCAGCTGGCGCTGGAGCGCCATCTCAACGAACTCGAGGCGATTGTCGAGGAGCGCACTCGCGAACTGCGGCAGACAAACCAGGTCATCGACAGCCCATTGCGGTTGTTGCTGTGCCCGAGTGCGCAAATGGAGAAGATCGTCCACCAGATCAGGCAGGTGGCCGACTCCCCGCTCACCGTCCTCGTCGAGGGCGAGACCGGCACTGGCAAGGAACTCGTCGCCCGGGCCGTACATCAGCTGAGTGCCCGACGCGAGAAGCCCTTTATCGCCGTCGACTGCGGCGCGATCCCGGACACCCTGATCGAGTCCGAGCTCTTCGGCTATGAGAAGGGCGCGTTCACCGGAGCCCAACAGCGAAAGGAGGGGCAGTTCGACCTCGCCGACGGCGGAACCCTCTTCCTCGACGAGATCGTCAACCTTCCCCTCCCCACGCAGACGAAGCTGTTGCGCGCATTGCAGGAACGACAGGTGCAGCGGCTCGGCGGCAAGCAGCCGGTCCGCGTGGATGTGCGAATCATCGCCGCCTCCAATGTCCCCCTCGAGCGAGAAGTGCGGGTGGGCCGGTTCCGCCAGGATGTCTACTACCGCCTGAACGAATTCGGAATCAGCCTGCCGCCTCTCAGGGAGCGTGATGACATCCTCCATTTGGCGAACGGGTTTCTGTCCGAAGCCAGCATGGAGCTCGGCCGTCCCTGCCGCACAATTTCTGAAGCGGCCGCTCAGGTCCTTTTGCGCTACCGGTGGCCGGGGAACGTGCGGGAGCTCAGGAACGTCATTCGCCGGGCCATCCTCCTCGCTTCCGATGTGATCGAGCCGGAGCACCTCTCGGTCCTGCCTGTCGACGCGCCCCCGGCGAGCGCACTCCGTGGAGAGCCGGCGCCGCTCGACTCCTCTCTGAAGGAGATCGCCGGGGCGGCCGCAGCCGACGCCGAGCAGCAGGCGATCCGCCAGGCCCTCCACAGCAGCAGGGGGAACAAGAGCGACGCGGCGCGACACCTCCGCACCGACTACAAGACCCTGCACCTCAAGATGAAGCAGTACGACATTGAGGCCGGGCGGTTCAGGGATTTGCGAGCACCGTGAGTCGACCCCAGACATCGGGGCTATGCCTCTCGTCCAGGCTGAAAGGGCGCGTCCTCCTCGGCTGACTCCGGGCTCTCCGTTTCGCCGCCAGCAGTACGGCATTGACGCGGGGCGGTTCAAGGAGTTCTCAGCATCGTGACTCGCTCGTAGGCAGCGTGGCGATCCGCTCCAGTTGATCCAGCCGTCCGTCCGCTGATCCTCCGTCCGGGCCGCCGAGCTCTCTGGCGGCGACGCCATGGTCCAGGCGCCAGAGCTCCTGCCGCTGCACCAGGCTTGTCGGTCTGGGATCTCGCCCGCGGCCGAACGGGCCGTCGTTCATCCCGAAGGTCGCGGACAGCGGTTTCTCTCGGCGGCACAGCGACTTGCGCCACGCTTATCAGGGCTCGTTGTGCGCTCTTCCAGAGACCAGACCGCCGAACCTTAGAGAGGTGCCTGAGCGGGCACGTACTTTGCTGAGGGCAAGGGCAGGCTCCACTCGAGGCGATGAGGTCCATCATCGCCGACGCGGCGGAGTGATTTTCGTGAGTGATATGTAAAAGGAGAATCTTTATGCTTCGAACCAGACTAACAACTTTCGCGGTCCTGACGGTCGCCATCGCATTCTCCGGGGTCCTTTTGTTCCCTGGCCAGGCGGTTGCCCACCCACCGCCGCCAACCAAGCGTAGCAACCACGTACCAAACGTCGGGGAATTGGCGAGCGGAGAGCAGCCCCTCGG
This sequence comes from Betaproteobacteria bacterium, assembly GCA_005884335.1. Lineage (GTDB taxonomy): Bacteria > Pseudomonadota > Gammaproteobacteria > Burkholderiales > SG8-39 > VBDM01. Next base: position 2,470 of record VBCJ01000341.1, read on the forward strand.
GGACATGTGGACTTTTAATTGTCCTGCTGGCGGCAGCGTAGTGGCATCGGTCGACACAAAGGATGACACGGATCTGGGAACGTCGACCCTAGACCCGATCCTCGAGCTTCTCGATGGTAACGGGGTCGAAATAGCCTTTGGGGACGACGAGAACAGATGCACGTACGCCCCTACCTGTGGGTTTGCGTGTCCCGCTATTGGGGGAACACACGGCACAGCCTCCTGCGGAGCGGGGGGCACCTTCAGCCTCATCGTTCGAGATTTTGGTAACTCTGGTTGTAATGGTGGCGGCGGATATGAGTTGACGGTGGATGTCTTCGACGCATCGGGAAACCAGCTGTCACAAGAAGAGGTCGCGCTTGGCGGGGGGCCCTCGCGGGGCGTGCCTGACTGGGCAGTAACTGAGGGCAAAGCGCCGGTCGGACCCGCTCTGGACGATGAG
>VBCJ01000342.1 GCA_005884335.1 Betaproteobacteria bacterium
TGGATGCGCAGGCCGAAGTGGCATGCGATCAGGGCGATGAGCACGCCGAAGACCACGCCCTTGCCGACGCCGAGCCACAAATTGACCTCGGGAACCGCGGCCGGCAGCGCGGAGAAGAACTGAAAGAAGCTCATGCCGAGCTCGGCTTTCGCCGACACCGCGCCCCCGACCAGCGCGATGCCGGACGTCCACAACACCAGCAGAGGCAGCGCCACCGCTATGGCCGCCGTCTTGGGAAGGATCAAGCGCAGGGTGTTCGAGATGCCCATCACCGAAAGCGCATCCAGCTCCTCGGTCACTCTCATGACCCCGAGCTGGGCGGTGATCGCAGAACCCGAGCGTCCCGCGACCAGGATCGAGCAGACGACCGGACCCAGCTCGCGGACGATGCCAATGCCGAGAATGTTGACGATGAAGATGTCCGCGCCGACCAGCCGCAGCTGCTCGGCCGAAAGATAGCTGAGCACCACCCCGATGAGGAACCCGACCCGCGCGGTGATCCCCAGTGCCTGCGCGCCGATCTTGTAGATCGCTGCGGAAAATTCGCGCCACGGCCGCAGGAGCGGCTGCCTCACCACGGTCGCTGCGTCGATGAGCAATTGCCCGAAGAGCTGGAGCATCTCCAGAACGTGCCCGCTCACCGCCCACACGTCCCGCCCGAGGGCGAGCAGCAGCGGAAACCGGTCGGGCGCCGCCGGCGAGGATGCGACGGCTTCGGCCGATTCGCACGCGCCGAAAAATATCTCGTGCTCGCGCTTGAGCTGCAGTTTGCCGGGCCGGCAGCGGCCCCAGACCCGCCACACCAGCATCGCGCCGATATGGTCGAACCGCTCGATCTGTGAAAGATCCCAGCGCGCCCCGGCCGAGAGGGCCGCGTCCCTGAGCGCTGACTGAAGCGTTCGCCCGCGCGATTCGAGCGCTCGGATATCCCATGCCCCGGAAAGATGGATGACGTGTGCGCCGTCTCCGGCGGCAGTGACCTGCACGTCCGGATCGCGGACCGGCTTGGATGCAGTTTGCTGCATTCGCGTTCGCCTCTAGCGGCGAGCGAGCTCCTCCCGACATCGGCGATGACGGCTCCCTTGGCGGGAAGCTAACAGTAATACAGCCGGAACGCAACGCCATGATTCGAAGTCGTTCGCGTACAATCGGCCTCTCGCCCCGGTAGCTCAGTGGATAGAGCAGCCCCCTCCTAAGGGGCAGGTCGCACGTTCGATTCGTGTTCGGGGCGCCACGTCAGGCTGCGTCGGGTTGCTTCGACGGCTGTGCCGCGATGAAGGCGTCTAGTTTCATGCACGCCTCGTGTATCCGCGTCACCGCGGGATAGGGCTTGAGGTCGCACTTGTAGAGAATCGCGTTGAACACCTGGGGCACGAGGCAGCAATCGGCCAGGGTGACCTGGTCGCGGAAGCAGTATTTTCCGTGCTTTCGTTCCTGGGCGAGAAACGATTCCACCATCTGGAAGCCCTCGGCGATCCAATGCCGGTACCACGCGTTCACGCCTTCCTCGTCGAGCTTGTAAGTTTTGCTGATGTATTTCCGCGTTCGCAGATTGTTGAGCGGATGGATCTCGCAGGCGATGATCTGCGACACGGCGCGCACGTAGGCACGGTCGAGCGGGTCGTCGGGCAGGAGCTTCGGCCCCGGGTGCACCTCGTCCAGATACTCCATGATCGCGAGCGACTGCGTGAGAATACGCCCGCCGTCCTCGAGCGCCGGAACCAGGCCTTGGGGGTTGACCGATTTGTATTTCGCTTCGAGGTGCTCCGCCTTCGGCAGGCTCACGATCGCCGGCTCGTATTTGAGCCCCTTGTAGTTCATCGCGATGCGCACGCGGAACGAGGCGGAAGAACGGAAGAATGTATAGAGCTTCATTTTGGCCTGCATCTTGGAGAGCGATTATCGATCGAGCATAGGGAATGGCCTGCCGCGGGTCAACGCTGCTGCTTTTTTCGTTCTTCCTCTCGCAGCCGCAGCACCCGCCGCTGCACTTTTCCGGTGGTGGTCATCGGCAGGCTGTCCGTGAACTCGATTTCCTTGGGATATTCGTAAGGCGCGAGCTTGCCGCGCACGTGCTGCTGCAGCTCCGCTTCCAGCGCTGGAGAAGCCTGGTAGCCCGGTGCGAGCACGATGAATGCCTTCACGATGTGGGTGCGCTCGGGATCGGGGCTGCCCACGACCGCGGCGTTCGCGACCGCCGGGTGCTTCACCAGGCAGTTCTCGATCTCCGAAGGACCGATGCGGTAGCCCGCGCTCTTGAACATGTCGTCGGTGCGCCCCTGGTACCAGAAATCGCCGTCCTCGTCGCGCTTCGCGAGATCCCCGGTGCGGCACCATTTGCCGGTGTATTTCTTTTTCGTCGCCTCGGGATTCTTCCAGTATTCGAGAAAGAACACCGGATCGTCTTCGTCCCAGGCCGCCACTTCGCCAACTTGACCGACCGGAACTTCGTCGCCCGTTTCGTCGATGCAGGCGACGCGGTGTCTTGGGTAAGGCCGGCCGATCGACCCGGGCTTGGCCGGCCACAGGGACTGCGAATTTCCGACGATGTAGTTGACCTCGGTCTGGCCGAACATCTCGTTGACGGTGACCCCGAGCGCCTCGCGGCTCCACTCGAATACCGCCTCGCCCACCGACTCGCCGGCGCTCATGATGGAACGCAGCGAAAGCTCATAACGCTTCTTCGGCTGCGGCACCGTCTTCATCATCATCTTGAGCGCGGTCGGAAAGAGGAAGCTGTTGCGCACGCGGTACTTTTGCATCAGCCAAAACGACTTCTCGGGATCGAAGCGGCCGCGGTAGCCGAGCACTGGCGTGCCGTGGTACAGCGACGGCAGCAGCGCGTCCATCAATCCGCCCGTCCAGGCCCAGTCGGCGGGCGACCAGAAGAGATCGCCCGCCTGCGGAAACAG
>VBCJ01000343.1 GCA_005884335.1 Betaproteobacteria bacterium
TCGAGGCGTCGGCGTAGACTGTCGTCGGGCTGGACGCCTACGCAGCGGCCGGATGGCCCCCGGCTCTCCCCGCTACGGGCCAGCGCCTTGAGTGCCCGATTCAGGGGTTAGCATCTTCCAGAGCGGCAGCGGCCATGGTTTCGCCTCCTCCCACAGAGGCGTGGTCACCGTCCAGTCCATCCTCACGCTCCCCTTAATCTCACCGGCCAGCATCTGCGAGCCGCAAGATCATGGAGGTCGGGATCCTCCGCGCGGGGCACGAATCGGGTTGACGGTGCCACCGGGATTTGTCACATTACCAATAGTTCTGGGCAGCTTCGGTCGCGTGCTTCGAGGTTTGAGCTACACGCCGTGCGAGATCCAGTTCGCGCGGCGTTTTGTTTGTCCGCCAATGTCGGCGGATGACACCGCCATCACGGCGGGGGCAACAAGGGGCAATACCCCGGAGGAAGGTTTCAGTCATGGCAACAGGAACAGTGAAGTGGTTCAACGACGCGAAGGGCTTCGGCTTCATCACGCAAGAGGGCGGCGAGGACGTGTTCGTGCACTACTCCGCCGTCCAGGCGCAAGGCTTCAAGAGCCTTGCTGAAGGTGATCGGGTCGAGTTCGAAGTCACCCGCGGCCCGAAGGGACTCCAGGCTGCGAACGTCCGCAAGGTATAGCACCTCCGCCCTGCGAGCCGCTCCTCGGTCGTGCTGTTGGTCGCGGAGGGCAGACACCTCTGGCGCGAGCGCCGGAGAACCGCGCCCGCGGTCGCGCTCGCTGCGGCTAGGCCGGCGAACTCGTGCCCTTGATCGCCTTGAGGCTGTCCGCGCTCTCGAGGCTCGGGTTAGGGAGCGTGTCGGGGTGGTCCCACTTGACCCACACCTGCCGCGCCTCTCCCCGACGCTGCGCCGCGACCCGCACCACGGTCCCGCGAGTCTTGAACAGGGGGTGACTCCGAATCACGAGGTCCCCAACGCGGAGCTCAACCAATAGAGCGCCTCCGGTCTACCGTTGTCCTTGGAACCTTTCAGGGAATCAGGTCCCAGGAAGACGTCAAAAATACCACGTAGCTTAGCGTGAGCTGCTCCGACCGGTACTCGACCGGGCTCCGCATCCCGAGCGCGGAGTGCGGCGCCTGGGTGTTGTAGTCGTCGATCCAGCCGCCGAGCTGGGCCAGGACTTGGGGCCTAACGCCAAGGCCGTGGAGATCCAGTGAGTCGAGGCCGGCGCCGGGATGCGGCTGGTACGTTCTAATGGACTGGCCGAGGGGCGGAGGTTTGAGTTGGCACCGTCACCAGCAGCTCGGCGAAGATGCGAAGTCGATCGCTGACGTCCACGAGCCGAGCGCCGGGAGACTGTTCAAAACCCTGGGCGGTGGCCGCCGTGCTTGCAAAGGTCTCGCGGGCGATCGTCGTCGAGGTCGCTTCTCGTACGGCGAGGTCCTCACGCTTGTCGGAACCGCCCTTGTCCATGGGTTGAGTCGCGCCGGTGATAGTGTTCAGGATGGCCCTGCTCAGCTCCCCCGAGCTTTATCCGCACGCTTTCCGTCATGGCTGTCGTGTGGGAATATCGGTGACCTTTCTCGGCTTGTAGCCTTGGTCCTGTAGCGGGTGGCCCGCGCTCGGTAACCGAAATTTTGAGTCGACGACCAACGCTTGACCGGGGTTTTCTCCGAGCCTAGACTTTCGCCCGGGTTTCAGGGCCTGGACCGCCCGAGCGTTCGGGAGGGTGGCACGTTGCTGGGTCGGGGTCCTTGTGTAGCGTTCAGTGCCTCCGTTGGCCGTCGCGACGGCCGGCAGGGGCATTTGCGTACTTCACGCCTCCCCTGACCGCCAACTACATCAAGCGAAGTCTCGGCCGGATGCCGAAGTTCTATGGCACCTACGATCTGCCGTCGCTGGACAATCTCGTCTCGTACCGATTCAACCCCCGCAGTTTCAGTTTCTCCTAGCGCGCGGCGACACGTGACGATCCTGTGACACCGCTCGCTCTACGTTCGCCCTAGCTTGGGGAAGCCGTACAGAGCCGTGAGATCCAGGGGGGCGTCCCCGAGGGGGAACCGCCAATCGGGGCCTGAGTAATGGTGCGACATGGATCACCTTCCCCTTTGCTCTAGATACTGAGGGCCCTCTGTGGTCCGAATCGCGCAGGTCGAGTCAGCCCCACGGCAGACTGGGGGTACTTGGTTCCCGCAGAAGCCCGAGATGCGCAAGGGTTTCTTGCAACGGCTCGTCAAGGCTCATTCCTCGATCATTTGCTCCCGGCGCTTAAGGTAGAAATGGCGCACTGAGCTGTAGAGGTCGATCGTCGTCGCTTCCACGCCCGCGAAGAGGTCATAGTTCAGCGCCCGATCGTTGACGGTGTCTCCCACCTTCATGCCGACCTGGCCCACGAACGGGACGAAGTACGTGAGCGGGTTCATCGCGCTGTCCACGCCCTTGCCGATGCCGTCGCGAACGGTCGTCGGTCCGAGCAACGGCAAGACGAGATACGGACCAGACGAGACGCCCCAGAGGCCGAGCGTCTGACCGAAGTCTTCCGGCCTCGGTTGGAGCTCGGCGACCTTGCCCGGGTCGAACAGCCCGCCGACGCCGAGGGTGCTATTGAGCACGAACCGGGAGACTTCGCGCAGCGCGCCTTCCCACTTTCCCTGGAGCAGGCTGTTCATGAACCTCGGCACCCACGTGACGTTGTTGATGGCGTTGCCGAGCATGATCTGCACCTGCTCGGGCACGACCGCGCGGTAGCCGCGGGCGACCGGCTTCAGCGCGTACTTGTCCACGTTGTAGTTGAACGTGAACATCTTTTCGTTGAACGACTCCCAGGGATCGTACTGTTCGTTATCCAGATCACTCGCCCGGGGGGGCACGGTGATCGTCAGGTCGAGGTTCGGGTCCGCCTGGGACGCGGCCACCAGTCCCTCGGGCCGGGCGGTCTTGGCGACGTTTCCGCAGCCCGCCAACACGAGCCCGGCGGCGAGGCACGCCACGATCTCCATCGCATGAGGAGTGCGCACGGTGGTTGTCCCCCTGGCGGTACGCTCTTCGTGTCCAGCTCCGCCTTCTATGGGATGTTTTGCCGCCCCCATTGGGT
>VBCJ01000344.1 GCA_005884335.1 Betaproteobacteria bacterium
AGGGCCACCTGCATCGCCGCCGTCGCGGAAGTGAGCGCGCGGAGCGGCAGCCCGCCGAAGCGCTCCGACAGCGCCTTTTCGAACGCGGCGACACGGGGCCCGGTGGCGATCCAGCGGCAGCGCAGCGTGTCGGAGACGGCGGCGATCGTGGCTTCGTCGATGGTCGGCCGCGCGAACGGAAGGAAGTTCACTAGGAGCGCGCGACGAGAAACACGCCCGCGACGATGAAGGCGATGCCGATCAGCTTTTGCGCCGTGAGGGATTCGCCGAACAGGTACCAGGCTGCGATCGCGTTGACGACGTATCCGATCGAAAGCATCGGGTAAGCGATCGAAACCTCGACGCGCGACAGGCCCAGGACCCAGACGACCAGGCTTACGGCATAGCAGGCGAGTCCGCCCGCGATATGCGGCTCGAATGCGAGCTTCATGCCCACGGGGAGGACGTTTTGCGCGCTGAACTCGAAATGGCCCACGGCGTTGGTGCCGGCTTTGAGAAGCAGCTGCGCCGAAGCGTTGAGCAACACTCCGGTAAGGATCAGAGCGAGGCTTACCGCGTTCACGGCTTTCTCACGATCACCCGGCGCGGGTCGCGAGCGACGATCCGCATGGGAACCGGATGCGCTTTGAGGAACCCGTCGAGGTCGTTCACGTTGAACATCGCGAATGCTTCCCGGTCGGCTTGCCAGGCGCGCACGAAGGCGGCCGCGTCCGGCAGGAATTTCTGGGGCTCCCAGGCGATCGCCTGGGCAAGCTCGTCCTTGTAGCCGACCATGGTTACGGTTCGATTCAGGTAGAACGGCAGGGTGTGATCGAAGGTGTCCACGACGTAAAAGGGAATGTCCGGTTTCACATCGCCCCGGATTTTCTGGACGACATGATACGCGGAAAAAGCCGGGGCTAGCGTGTCGTGTCCTGACAATACGATTTGCACCCAGGCGAGGCCGCCGAGGGCGAGAGTCAATGCGGCGGGGGCGCGCCGGCCGCATAGCGATGCGGAAGCGGTTCCCGCTGCCGCCAGCACGATGCCCCCGACGGTGAGCCAGGGCAGGTAGCCCGCAACCAGCTCGGGCGGGAGATCCGTCTCGAGGAGAACCAGAGCGCTCGGGAGATTGGCCGAAGCCCAAAGCGACGCGGCAGCGAGCGTGATCCCGAACAAGGCGGCGACCACGCCCTGGGCCAGCGCGAAGCGCGCGCTCGCGGAGGCGAGATGGATCCCGATCAACAGGGCCAACGCCGGAAATATCGGCAGGATGTAGGAGCCGAGCTTGGAGTCCGACGCGGAAAAGAACGCGAAAACGACCACGCACCACAGAAGCAGGAAACGCCGCGGCTGGAAACGGGTTTCAGGAACGCGCGCCCATGCGCGCCCGAGGGCGGGGAAAAGGTCCACGATCCAGGGGAGGACTCCGGCAAGCAGCACTGGCACGAAATACCACACGGGCTGATAGCGTCCGTGCTCCCGGGTGGTGAAGCGCTCGAAGTGCTCGTGGATGAAGAAGAAACGCAAGAATTCCGGGTTGGCGAGCGAAACCGCGATGAACCACGGCGCCGCGATCGCGAGGAAGAGCAGCCCGCCGCCCAACGCGTGCAGGCGACCGAGAAGTTTCCATTCACGCTCGATCAGAACGTAGAGCGCGACTGCGCCGGCGGGCAGAACGATTCCGACCAGCCCCTTGCTGAGAACCGCGAGCGCCGCGGCGGCCCATGCGAGCAGCATCCAGCGGCGGCGCTCCGCATCGCCCGCCGGGTCGCTTTGGGCGACGGCGAAGGCGAAGACCGATGCCGACATGAAGACGCAAAGGGCCATGTCGAGAGTCAGCAGGTGCCCGATGGACGCGTAAATCGCGCTGCTCGCCGCGACTGCGGCCGCATACAGGCCCACTGGCGGGCCGAACAAACGGTTTCCGGCCCAGAACACGAGGAGCACGCCAAGGAAGCCCGTGACTCCCGGCCAAAGGCGCGCCGCCCACTCGTTCTGGCCGAACGCGGTGAACGCGGCCGCGGTGATCCAATACTGCAGGGCCGGCTTCTCGAAGTACTTGTAGCCGTTCAGGCGCGGCGTGAGCCAGTCACCGCTCACGACCATCTCGCGCGGAATCTCCGCGTAACGGCCTTCGTCGGGCTTGACCAGGTGCCGATAACCGAGATTGCAGAACCAGCCGGCCGCAAAGACGGCAAGCAGGATCCACGGCCCGCGCCTGGAAATGGTCGAATTCACCCGATCAGCAGAGCCGCGGCGACCCTGCGGTCTTCGGCGAGGAGGATGTTGTAGGTGCGGCAGGCGGCCTGCACGTCCATGACCTCCACGCCGACTCCGGACCGCATCAGGGACTGCATGATCTCCGGGCGGGGAAAGCGCAGCCGCGTTCCGGTGCCGAGCAGAATGATTTCCCGGTCCAGACCGGCGAGCGCCGCCAGGTGCTCCGGTGCGAGGTCATCGAATCGGCTCGGCGGCCAGTCGAGGAGAATGCGATCCGGCAGCACCACCAGGCTTCGTTCGAACCTCTGCCGGTTGACCATCACGTAGCCCTCGCCATAGCCGGTGATGGTGTTCTTGGCGGTCGCCGGATCGAGATGCAGCTTCAAGTTTGCCGGTGCTGTAAGTGTCCGGTAACATTATAACTTTTTGCAGCGCAGCGCGGCTCTGATGGCCCGCCGCACCACCGGAAAAATCCCGCGCCCATGAGAAAGTTTGCCCGAATCGAGCGTCTTCCCCCCTACGTCTTCAACATCACCAACGAGCTGAAGATGGTGGCGCGCCGCGCGGGCGAGGACGTGATCGACATGAGCATGGGCAACCCGGATGGGCCCACGCCTGCGCACATCGTCGCGAAACTCGTCGAGGCCGCGCAGCGCGCGGACACGCACGGCTACTCGGTGTCGAAGGGAATCCCGCGACTGCGCCGCGCGATCTGCACGTGGTACCAGCGCCGCTACGGCGTCGCATTCGATCAGGATTCGGAAGCGATCGTCACCATCGGATCCAAAGAGGGCCTCGCGCACCTGATGCTCGCCACGCTCGATCGCGGCGACACCGTGCTCGTTCCCAACCCGAGCTACCCGATCCACATCTACGGCGCGATCATCGCCGGCGCCGACATCCGCTCGGTGCGCATGACGGCGGAGGTGGATTTTTTCGACGAGTTGGAGCGTGCGATCCGCGAGCTGATTCCCAAACCCAAGATGCTGGTGATCGGCTTTCCGTCGAACCCCACTGCGAGATGCGTGGAGCTGGATTTCTTCGAGCGCGTGATCGCGCTCGCCAAGGCCCACGACATCCTCGTCGTTCACGATCTCGCCTATGCCGACATCACCTTCGACGGCTGGAAGGCGCCTTCGATCATGCAGGTGCCCGGCGCGCGCGACATCGCAGTGGAATTCTTCACCATGTCGAAGAGCTACAACATGGCGGGCTGGCGCATCGGCTTCATGGTCGGAAACAAGGACCTCGTCAACGCCCTCGCGCGCATCAAGAGCTATCACGATTACGGCACCTTCACGCCGATCCAGGTGGCCTCGATCGTGGCGCTGGAAGGCCCGCAGGACTGCGTCGAGGAGCACCGCATGAAGTACCAGAAGCGCCGCGACGTCATGGTGCGCGGCCTGCACGAGGCCGGCTGGATGGTCGAGAACCCGAAAGCCTCGATGTACCTCTGGGCGAAGATCCCCGAAGCCTATGCGAAGCTCGGCTCGCTCGAATTCGCCAAGAAGATATTGAAGGACGCGAAAGTCGCGGTGTCGCCGGGGGTCGGCTTCGGCGATTACGGCGACGATCACGTGCGAATCGCGCTCATAGAGAACGAGGCCCGGTCCCGCCAGGCGATCCGCGGCATCAGGGAAATGTTCCGCAAGGACGGGCTGCTCAGGTCATGAACATCGTCCACATCACCGATGACGCAGGCAGGGTCGTCGA
>VBCJ01000345.1 GCA_005884335.1 Betaproteobacteria bacterium
GTTACTGGCTTCGGTCTGCTCATTCATAGCGCAGCACCTCGGCCGGCCTCACCCTGCCGACGTACCAGGCCGGGATCACCGTCGCGACGAGCGCCAGGCCAATGGCGATGGCCAGCGCGTAGAGGAATATCTCCGGCGATACGGCGACATTGACGCTGCCGAGAACCCCTCCCGCACGCCCCGCCACGACCGCTCCGAATGCCTGTCCGCGCCGGCCCCCGGTGGGCGTCGACGGGCTAGAGAGGAGCCCGTTCGCCACCTTTTGCGCCAGCGGGAACGTGGCCAGGGCGCCGAGGATCGCGGCCGTGACGCTGATCACCGCCGTTTCTACACCCAACTGCGCCGTGACGTGCCAGTTAGAGGCCCCGATCGCCTTTAAAATGCCGATCTCCTTCACGCGCTGTCGCGCCACGAGTCCGATTGAGAAGAGAATTATGACCGCGCTGGCCCCGAGCGCGGCGATCATGCCTAGGCGGCTGCTGTCCTTCGCGTCGGAGAGGGGCGCGGTGATCGCCTGGAATATGGTCTGCTCGGTGACGACGTCCACGTTGCCTTGACCCAGGGCCTGGCGAATATCCGCTGCCACCTGATCAACATTGGAGGCTGTGTCCGCCTTCACAACCGCCTGATCGATCTCCCCGGGGCGATTAAACACGGTTTGCGCGGTCGTCAGGGGCACAAAGAGCGAGTTGTCTCCGAATTGCGTCCCCGAGGTGAAGATGCCAATCACCTGGAAGGTCGTGCCGTTGATCGGGACCGTATCGCCGACCTTTAGCCCGTTGTGGTCCGCGAGCGCCTGACCAAGGACGGCAACGTCCGCGTTCGACTCGCTCGCGTCAAATGTGCGCCCGGAGCTTAACTGCGCGCTTTGTACGCCGAGTGCCGCCAGAGACGCAGGATCGTCCGTGCCCGTCACCAGGATGGCGCGCCGGAAGCCGCCGCCGGCGCCCCCGGCGGGCGCGGGTGCGGCCGGGTTCGCACCCTGGCGGGGCTGAACGGCCGATTCCAGCCCCGTTCCGCTATAGCGGGCGGTCATCTGGCTGGAGACGCTCACGACGTGGGAGATTGTCGTCACCTTGTTCACGTCCTGATCCGCCAGAGTCGCGGGGGGCTGGGTGGACGCTGTCGGATCAGCGCTCGTGCCAGAGCTGTTGCCGCTGTTCGTGTTACCCCCGTTGGTGCCACCGCCATTAGCGCCACCGCCGTTGTTGTCACCGCCGCGTTCAAAGAACCCGCCGCCGAAGCTCCCGGCAGGGCGAACAGTGACGCTGGTACCCACCTGGCTCTGAATATCGTCGAGACGCGTGGCGAATGCCCCATTCACTGTGATCATGATTAGGGCAAGCCCAACGCTGACAGTCAGCACACCGACAAGCAGGGCGCCGCGCAAGGGATTGCGGATCAGTGTCCTAAGGGCCCGTTTTGCCGTCTTAATGGCGATGGCCTCTCAGTGTGAATGGCCGGTGGTTCATGCCTTCGTCTCGATCACTCGCCTCACGGGCATGTCTCTCAATGTCCTGAAAGCGTAGTCCACTGAGATTAAAGAGGGTTTGAAATAAGATTAGAATCCGCTAATGCACGTTAACCACCGAAGAGGAAGTGCGTGCTAGAGGCTAAGGGACTGTCGCTGTGGCCCGCCCCCGCCCGCCCGCTACAACGTCGCCCGGGCCCGCGCGGGCGACTTCGCCGCCCTCACCGCCATCACGAAGCTGATTAGCCTCTTCGGCCAGCGCTGCACGTCCTGATCGCGGCGCGGTCGGGCGGCGCTGGCGATGGCCTCTTCAACGGTTGCTGGCCTGAGACGCCTGGAAGTTCACTAGGTCGCGGCTGACCATCTCCGCGAATCGCTCCTGGCTTTCCAACTGAACGCGGTAGATGACCCGCCCGCGGATGACCCGCCCGCGCCCAAAGAAACCCGGCGGATAACGCCTATGGCAGCGTATGGCAACATGAGGCCCGCTCACGCTTACCTGACTGGTGATGAAGCCCTCTCGAATCTCGTCAAGCGCGACCGTAACTCGGGACTAGGGACACCGAGACGACTTCGCTGAACGGTATCGGCAGCGGCTTTCCATAAGCCGGTACGGACATCATGACGCCTGCCGAAGTTATATCCACATAGTTGGGCGGTATTCGTGCTTTGTAGAACCAGCTCCAAACCGCGAAGCCAAATACAACCACCCCGCTGACAGCGGACACGGCGATCTGGGCCGTACTCGGCTCATCATCAATCAGCCAAACGACTTCCGCGGCCGTCACTATGAGCAATGTGACGGCGATCATCCAGCGTGTGGCGCTTCGACTCGGCTCACGGGCCAGCGGCTGCAGCACGACGAAGCTGTCTTCCATCGCCCCTATGGTACAGGCCGGATTACGAGCCGACATCGATGTGACTTCGCAAACTGACCGACCGCCCAGGTGACAACATCCATATT
>VBCJ01000261.1 GCA_005884335.1 Betaproteobacteria bacterium
CGGCGCGGTCTCGCCTAAGCTATACTCCGCTCCCTTCTGTCCCTAGGCGCCCGCTTTGGACGACATTCGGTTGGCGGTGCAGTTCGTCGCGCTCGCCGTCATGCTCGTAATCTCAGGTCTCTTCTCCATCGCCGAAACCAGCATGATGGCGGTAAACCGCTATCGGCTGAAGGCGCTCGTGCGCATGGGGAACCGGGGCGCGCAATACGCCGCCGAGCTGCTCGCGAAGACCGACAAGCTCCTCGGGGTCATCCTGCTCGGCAACAATCTGGTGAACGCCGCAGCCGCGTCGCTCGTCACCGTCATCGGCATCGAGCTTTTCGGGGACGACAAGTACGTGATGATGGCCGCCACGCTGGTGATCACCTTCCTGATCCTCGTCTTCTCCGAGGTCACGCCTAAAGTCATCGGCGCGGCCTATGCGGAGCGCATCGCGCCGCTCGCGAGCTATGTGCTCAAGCCGCTGCTCAGGATTCTCTACCCGGTCGTCTGGTTCGTGAACCTGTTCGTCGCGCCGCTGCTCTACGTGTTCCGCGTACACTCGAAGAGCGGCGCCCATTCGCAGCGGATGACGATGGAGGAGCTGCGCCTGCTGGTGCTGGAATCGGGGCAGTTCATGCCGAAGAAGCACCAGAGCATTCTCGTCAACCTTTTCGACCTCGAAGCGATCACGATCGAGGACGTGATGACGCCCCGAGCGCAGATCGAGGCGATCGACCTGGAGGCGTCGAGCGAGAGCATCCTCGCGCAACTCACCACCGCGTACCACACGCGGCTCCCCGCCTACCGCGGCGAGCTCGGCAACCTCGCGGGCATCCTGCACCTGCGCAAGGTGATGCACCTGGTGCGCTCGGAAGAGTTCGACCGGAGGACGCTCGCCGGACTGCTGGCGGAACCCTATTTCGTTCCCGCCGGCACGCCGGTGTTCGCGCAGCTCCAGTACTTCCAGGAGAACCACCAGCGCATCGCGCTCGTCGTGGACGAGTATGGGGAGCTGCAGGGGCTGGTGACCCTCGAGGACATCATCGAGGAGATCATCGGCGAGTTCACCACCACCGCGCCGGTGAAATGGGAAAGCTATTTCTGGGACAAGGACGGCAGCGCCCTGGTGGAGGGCTCGAGCGTGCTGCGCGAGCTGAACCGCAAGCTCGGGCTCGCGCTGCCCCTCGACGGGCCGAAGACCCTGAACGGCCTCATCCTGGAACACCTGCAGGACATTCCAGCGGCGGGGGTCGCGCTCAAGATCGCCGACGTCCCGATGGAAATCGTCCAGACCCAGGACCGGGTGATCAAGACCGTGCGGCTTTTCCGCCCGCACTTGTCCGACCTCGCGCAAGCCGCCTGAAAAAGCGCTGCGCGCTGCGCGGCGCAGGAACTAATTCACGGTCTGCGAGACCCTCAATTTACGTCTTGTCTTCAATGCATTGCGGAGGATACCTGAGACTTTACAAAGAGCCTCTGCCCATGCATTATCGCGGGACTGTCCGCGAGGGCCCCGGCTTCGCCCGAGGAAGTCGCAGGCTCTGCACCGGCGAATGAAGCAGGAGAAACCGCTATGGCAACCGCAGCAGCAGTCGCCAAGGTCAAGGAAGTCACCTACCTTTGGGAAGGCAAGGACAAGTCCGGCAAGGTCATCAAAGGTCAAATGCGCGCCGGCGGCCAGGCGGTGGTCACCGTCACGCTGCGCCGCCAGGGCATCATCGTCTCCAAGGTCCACAAGCAGCGCCTCGGGAGGGGCGGCAAGGTCAGCGATAAGGACGTGAGCCTGTTTACCCGCCAGATGGCGACGATGATGAAAGCCGGCGTGCCGCTCCTCCAGTCTTTCGACATCGTCGGCAAAGGTCACGCCAACCCGGCGGTGGCGAGATTGCTGATGGGGATCAAGACCGACGTGGAGACCGGGTCCTCGCTCGCCTCGGCATTCCGGAAGTACCCGCTTCACTTCGACGCCTTGTACTGCAACCTGGTTGCGGCCGGCGAGCAGGCCGGGATTCTCGAAACTCTCCTGGAACGCCTGGCGACCTACAAAGAGAAAATCCTCGGCATCAAATCGAAGATCAAATCGGCCCTGTTCTATCCGATCGCGATCATCGTGGTTGCCTTCATCATCACGGCGGTCATCATGATTTTCGTGATCCCGGCGTTCAAGGAGGTGTTCTCGAACTTCGGAGCCGATCTCCCCGCCCCGACCTTGTTCGTCATGGGGGTCTCGAACTTTTTCGTCAATTACTGGTACATCATCTTCCCAGCTGTCATCGGAGGCACATGGGGGTTTTTCGAGCTGTGGAAGCGCTCCGTGCCGGTGCAGGTGTTCATGGACCGGTTGATGCTCAAAGTGCCGGTTTTCGGCGATCTGATCAAGAAATCCACCATCGCACGCTGGACCCGGACGCTCTCCATCATGTTCGCGGCGGGCGTGCCCCTGGTCGAGGCGCTCGACTCGGTGGGCGGCGCTTCGGGAAATTACGTCTACGCGGTAGCCACCAAGGAAATCCAGAGGAAGGTGAGCACCGGGACGAGCCTGACGGCCTCGATGCAGGAATCCAACGTCTTTCCCAACATGGTTGTGCAGATGGTGTCGATCGGGGAGGAATCCGGCGCGCTCGATGCCATGCTCGGCAAGGTCGCCGATTTCTTCGAGGCCGAGGTCGACGACGCGGTTGATGCGCTCACCAGTCTGATGGAACCGATGATCATGGTGGTGCTGGGCGTGCTGATCGGCGGCATGGTGATCGCGATGTACCTGCCGATCTTCAAGATCGGCCAAGCGGTCTAGCATTATTTCCATCACGCACCTCGTCGAAAGGGTTACGGCTCGGCCGTAACCCTTTTTATTTGATCCGATGAGCGACATTCTCAAAGCGGCCGCCCACCCGATGGTGTTCCCGTGGCTGTGCCTCGTGCTCGGGCTCATGGTCGGCTCGTTTCTGAACGTGGTGATTCATCGCTTGCCGAAGATCATGGAACGCGGTTGGCAGGTGGAATGCGCGGAGCTGCGCGGCGAGGCCGTCGCACCGGCGGAGAGGTTCAACCTCTTCGTTCCGCGCTCGCGCTGCCCCGCCTGCGGCCACGCCATCACCGCGGCCGAGAACGTCCCGCTCGTTTCGTGGGCGATGCTGCGCGGACGCTGCTCGGCGTGCAAGGCGCGCATCAGCCCGCGCTATCCGCTGGTCGAGCTGCTCGGAGGCGCCGCCGCGGCCTGGTCGGCGGTGCGTTTCGGGGCCGGACCCGCGGCGTTCGCCGCGATGGTGTTCGTGTGGTGCATCGTCGCCGCGAGCTTCATCGATTTCGATACCCAGCTCCTGCCCGATTCGATCACGCTGCCGCTGCTGTGGTTGGGTTTGCTCGTCAATGCGGGCGGCGTCTTCACCGACCTGCGTTCCGCGGTGATCGGCGCGGCTGCGGGATATCTCACCCTTTGGAGCGTGTACTGGCTGTTCAAGCTCGCAACGGGCAAGGAGGGAATGGGGTTCGGCGATTTCAAGCTGCTCGCCGCGATCGGCGCGTGGTGCGGGTGGCAGGTCTTGCCGCTCACGATCCTGCTGTCGTCCTTCATCGGAGCCGCCGTGGGAATCGCACTCATGGTCTTCGCCCGGCACGGCCGCAGCGTGCCGATTCCCTTCGGGCCGTATCTGGGCGCCGCCGGGATCGTCGCGCTGTTCTGGGGACCCCAGATCACCCGCCAATACCTCAACCAGTTCATGTGAAGCCGTACACGGTCGGACTCACGGGCGGCATTGGCAGCGGCAAGAGCGTGGTCGCCGGGCTGTTCGCCAAACGCGGGGTCGCCGTGACCGATACCGACGAGATCGCCCACGAGCTCACGCGCCCGGGAGGCGAGGCGATCGGGGCGATACGCGCTGAGTTCGGCGCAGGCTTGATCGGCGCGGACGGCGCCCTCGATCGTGGCGGGATGCGCAGGCTCGTGTTCGGCGATGCGGCGGCCAGAAAAAAGCTCGAGGCGATCCTGCATCCGCTCATACGCAAGGAAAGCTCTCGCCGGAGCGCGCGCGCGCGGAGCCCCTACGCAATTCTCGTGATCCCGCTCTTGGTGGAGAGCGGCGTCGACCGGTCGCGCTACGCGCGGGTGCTCGTGGTCGATTGTCCCGAGGAGCAGCAGGTCGAGCGCGCAATGCGGCGAAGCGGCCTCTCGGAGATGGAAGTGCGCGCCATTCTCGCCGCGCAGGCCACGCGCGAGCAGCGGCTCGCCCAAGCCGACGACGTGATCGACAACAGCGGAACGCCCGAGGCGCTCGAGCGCCAGGTGTCGCATCTGAATGAGAAATATCTCACGCTTGCCGGGCGGTCCAAGACAACGTCATAGCGCACGCCCGTTGTCAATTCGCGCCGGATCGGGGAGAATCCGGCGAGGCTCCCCCGGGATCAATCGCCTACGCTTCCAGTCGCGGGTGTCACGGTGATCACCTACGAGTATCCGCTCAACGAACGGATCCGGACCCTGCTGCGTCTGGAAGACCTGTTCGAGCGCGCCAATCATTTTGTCGCCGAAGAAGATTCGCGCGCGCACCACGCCGCGCTGATAACGCTGTTTGAAATCCTGGAAGTCGCCGGTCGCGCAGAGCTCAAGTCGGACCTGCTGCAGGAGCTCGAGCGACAGAAACAGATCCTGCTCGGGTTTCGTAATAACCCTCAAATCGCGGAGGGCGTGCTCCAGCAGGTCATTTCCGATATCGAGCGCTCGAGCGCGGCGCTTTTCGCGATGACCGGCAAGATCGGCCAGTACCTTCGCGAGAACGATTGGTTGATGTCGATCAAGCAGCGCAGCGGGATCCCCGGCGGGGTTTGCGAATTCGACTTGCCCTCCTACCATTTCTGGCTGCACCGCGAAGGCGCCAGACGGGGAGCCGACCTCGGCACCTGGATTTCCCCGTTGCTGCCGATCCGGGACGCTTCGTCCATCGTGCTGAAACTGCTGCGCGAAGGCGGCAAGCCCGTGAAGCACGTCGCTCACCGCGCCGCTTTCTCGCAAATGCTCGGCGGCAAGATGTCGCAGATGGTGCGCATCCGGCTGCCGCGCGAATCGCAGTTCATCCCCGAGATCAGCGCCAACCGTTACGCGCTGAACGTCCGCTTCAGCACTTTCGGCACGCGGGTGTGCGAGGCGGACGTCGAGTTCGAGCTGACTTTCTGCAATCTGTAGGACCGTGGCCAAGGCGCGCTTAGTGAGCTGCCCGCGCTGCGGAGCGCAAGTGGTGTGGTCCCCGGACAATCCTTACCGGCCGTTCTGCTCGGAACGTTGCAAGCTCGTCGATCTCGGCGACTGGGCGATGGAGAAATACCGCGTGCCCGTTGAGGAGAACAAGAACGCGCCCGATGATAAAGAGCAGGAGTGAGGACCGAGGGATCCGCAGCGTTTCCCTCGACCCTCACTCCTGCTTTTCCCACGCTCCCCGCACCATGGCGATGCCGTGCGCGCCGCAACTCATGGCTTGCTCCAGATCGCGCGGCACGATCCCGCCGAGCGCGTAGACCGGCACCGCTGCGCCCGCGGCGATCTGCCGGAATCGTTCCCAGCCGAGCGGGACCGCGTCCGGGTGCGAAGGCGTCGCACGCACCGGGCCGAGCACGACAAAATCCACCCCGAGCGCCTCGGCCCTGCGCAGCTCCTCGCTCGAGTGGCACGACGCGCCGCACCACGGGAAATCGGGGCGGGCCGTGGCGCTGCGCAATTGCTCGGCGGTGAGATGCACGCCGTCGGCGCCGATTTCGCGCGCGAGCGCGGCATCCGAGTTGACGAGGATTTTTGCGCCGTGAGCGCGCGCTAGCGCGAGGGCGCATCGCGCGAATTCCGCCGCCGCCTGAGGCGCGAGGGTCTTTTCCCGTACCTGGATGAGCTTGAGGCCGCCCCGCAGCCTCGCCTCGAGCCGCGAAAGAAACGGCTCGGCACCGAGTTCGCCCGCGCGCGTGATGGCGTACTCGGGGGGCAGCATCAGGTTGCGAATCACCGGACCGTTGGCAGGCAGCAGCGGATCGAGTTCGACCGCATCCGGGCGCTGCCAGGCAATGGCCTGGTGTTCGAGTGCGCGCGGCTCCCCGCGCCAGGCGGTGACCCGATAAAAATGCAGGCGCACTTTGGCGTGCGGATAGGTGAAGACCCGGGTGATCCAGGGATAAGCGCGTTCGATCTCGATGCCGAGCTCCTCGCGGATCTCGCGCCCGAGCGCCTCCGCGACCGGCTCGCCCGGCTCGATCTTGCCTCCGGGAAACTCCCAGTAGCCCGAGTAGACCTTGCTTGCGGGACGCTGCGCGAGAAGCGCGGCGCCGTCGGAACGGATCAGCACCGCCACGGCGACGTCCACCGGGGCCGACATCGTGGACACCGGCTAGCGTCTTGCCTTCGCGTCGCCGGCGTTGCGCCCGGCGTAGTCGCGCGCGAACTGCCACGCCACGCGGCCGCTGCGCGATCCGCGCTGCAGTGCCCACTGCAGCGCCTCCTGCCTGGCCTTGGGGATCTCCGCTTCGCTGCAGCCCAGCTCGCGCAGCCAGTGTCCCGCGATGTCCAGGTAGGCGTCCTGGTCGAACGGGTAGAAGGAGACCCACAGGCCGAAACGCTCGGAAAGCGAGATTTTCTCCTCCACCGTTTCGCCGGGATGAATTTCCTCGCCGAGGTGCTTGGTCTCGAGATTTTCCTGCATATACTCGGGCATGAGATGCCGCCGGTTGGATGTCGCGTAGATGAGGAGATTGTCGGAAGTCGCCGCGATCGAGCCGTCGAGCACGACCTTGAGCGCCTTGTAACCCGCGGCCTCCGAGAGCTCGAACGACAAGTCGTCGCAAAACAGAATGAACCGCTCGGGCCGGGCCGCAACCTGGTCGACGATATCGGGGAGATCGATGAGATCGTGCTTTTCCACTTCGATCAGGCGCAGGCCCTCGCGGTGGAACTTGTTGAGCACGGCCTTGACGAGCGATGACTTCCCAGTGCCGCGCGCGCCTGTCAGGAGCGCGTTGTTGGCGGTTCGGCCTTCGACGAACTGGCGCGTGTTTTGCTCGATCAGCGCCTTCTGGCTGTCGACGCCGTGGAGGTCGGACAGGCGGATGCGGTGCAGATTCGCAACCGGCTGGATGAAGCCGCGGCGCGAGGTCTTGCGCCAGCGGAAAGCGATGCTCGCCTGCCAGTCCACGGGGCGCGATGCGGGCGGGAGCAGCGTTTCCACGCGCTCGAGCAGCGTTTCGCCCCGCTTGATCAGCCGTTCGAGCTCAGACATGGCTCGTCCTAGGTCCTGTATCCGGCGTTGATAGTAACGTAATCGTGCGACAGATCGCAGGTCCACACCGTGGTGGCAGCAGGTCCGCGGTTGAGCACGACGCGAACAGTGATCTCGCTTTGTGCCATCACGCGCTTCCCGTCTTCCTCGAGGTAAGTCGGGGCGCGGCCCCCGTCCTTCGACACCAGCACCTCGTCGAGGTACAGCTCGACGCGGCCGACCTCGAGATCGCGCACGCGGGCGTTGCCGATCGCGGCGAGGAGGCGCCCCAGATTCGGGTCGGAGGCGAAGAACGCGGTTTTCACCAGCGGCGAGTGCGCGATCGCATAAGCGACGCCCGCGCATTCCGCTTCGTCCGTGCCTTTTTCCACGCGCACGGTGATGAACTTGGTCGCGCCTTCGCCGTCGCGCACTATCGCCAGCGCGAGTCCCTGCGATACCTCGAGCACCGCTTCCCGCAACGCCGCGAATCCGGGATGACCTGGGCTGTCGATCATCGACCCGCCGCCGGCGCCGGTTGCAATCAGGACAAAGGAATCGTTCGTGGAGGTATCGCCGTCTACGCTGATGCGGTTGAACGAGCGCGCCGCGGCGTCGGCGAGGAGCTGGCGCAGCGCACCTTGAGCAACCGAAGCGTCCGTCGCGACAAACGCGAGCAACGTCGCCATGTCGGGGCGGATCATGCCCGAGCCCTTCGCGATCCCGGTGACGGTCGCCATGCCCCCCGGGAGCTGCGTGCGCCGCGAACGGGCTTTCGGCACCGAATCGGTCGTCATGATCGCCTCGGCCGCCCGCGCCCAGTTGTCTTCGCGCAGGTCGGCGATGCACGCCGGCAGACCCGCGACGATGCGCTCCACGGGCAGCGGCTCCATGATCACGCCCGTGGAAAACGGCAGAACCTGGCGGGAATCGCAGCCGGCAAGCCGAGCGACTGCCTCGCAGCTTGCCCTGGCGCCGGCAACCCCGGTTTTCCCGGTGCCTGCGTTGGCGTTGCCGGTGTTGACGAGCAGCGCCCGGGGAGACCCGCCGGAAACTAGGTGCTCCTTGGCCACCTGCACCGGGGCGGCGCAGAAAGGGTTCTGCGTGAACACGCCTGAGACGCGCGTGCCCTCCGCAAGCGTCATGAGAAGCAGGTCCTTGCGCCCGGCCTTCCGTATTCCGGCCTCGGCGACGCCGAGATTGACGCCTCTCACGGGCAACAGATCTTCCGGCCGTGGAGGGCTTAAATTGACAGCCATATTCTTCCGGCCATTCCTTGTAGCGACCCGCCCGCCGGACTGCCCCCGGCTCAAGCCAACTTGCCGTGACAGTGCTTGTATTTTTTTCCCGACCCGCACGGACAAGGATCGTTGCGGCCGATCTTGCCCATCTGCCTGACGAAAGGCGCCGGCTTCGACGCCGGAGCGGCATCGGGTCCTGCTCCGGCGAGGGCTTCTTCATACCCGGCGTGCTGGTATTGGACGTTCTCGATTGCAGGAGCCACCCTTTCCACCTGTTCGACCTGTTCCCGATTTCGGAGCTCGACTGTCATCAGCGTGCGCGTCACTTCCAGTTTGACCGATTCCACGAGGTTGCCGAAGAGTTCGAACGCTTCGCGCTTGTATTCCTGCTTCGGGTTCTTCTGCGCGTAGCCGCGGAGATGAATCCCCTGGCGCAGGTGGTCGAGCGCCGCGAGGTGTTCCAGCCAGTGATTATCGAGCGTCGAGAGCAGTATGAGCCGCTCGAACTGATGCACGGCTTCCGGCGGATTGGCCGCCATCTTGCGTGCGTAGGCGGCGTGGGCTTCGTCGATCGCGCGCTTGAGCAGCGCGTCGTCATCCAGGCTCGGGTCGCTCTCGAGCCACTTCGACAGCGGTAGATCGAGCCGGAGCTCGGCAGCGTACACTTTTTCCAGGCCGGGAATGTCCCATTGCTCCTCCATGCTCTCTTCGGGGACATGGGCGCGGAAGAAATCGGTCACCACGCCCTCGCGCAGCGCCGCGATCTGGTCCGAGACGTCCTGCGATTCGAGGATGGAATTCCTCAACTGATAGATTTCGCGACGTTGGTCGTTGGCGACGTTGTCGTATTCCAGCAGTTGCTTGCGGATGTCGAAATTGTGCGCCTCGACCTTGCGCTGCGCGCTCTCGATCGATCGGGTAACGAGGCCATGCTCGATCGGCTCGCCCTCCGGCATGCCCAGGCGCTGCATGATCGCGTTGACCCGTTCTCCGGCGAAGATCCGCAGCAACGGATCCTCGAGCGACAGGTAAAAACGCGAGGAGCCCGGATCGCCCTGTCGGCCCGAGCGGCCGCGCAGCTGGTTGTCGATGCGCCGGGCCTCGTGTCTCTCGGTCCCGATGATGTGCAGGCCGCCCGCGGCGATGACCCGGTTGTGCAGATCCTGCCACTCACGACGCAGCTCGCCGATGCGGCGCTCCTTCTCCGCAGCGTCGAGATCGTCCTTGTCCCGCACGAGGTCGATTTGCTTCTCGACGTTGCCGCCCAGCACGATGTCCGTGCCCCGGCCTGCCATGTTGGTCGCGATAGTGACCATCTTGGGGCGCCCGGCCTGGGCGACGATCTCTGCCTCGCGCGCGTGCTGCTTCGCGTTCAGGACTTGGTGCAGCAACTTGTCTTTCTCCAGCATTCCCGAGATGAGCTCGGAATTCTCGATCGAAGTCGTGCCGACCAGCACCGGTTGGCCGCGCTCGTGGCAGTCCTTGATGTCGCCGATGATCGCCTTGTACTTTTCCGCGGCAGTGCGAAAGACCTGGTCGTTGCGGTCGGCGCGGATCATCGGCATATGCGTCGGAACGACGACGACCTCCAGCCCGTAGATCTCCTGGAATTCGTAGGCCTCGGTGTCGGCCGTTCCGGTCATCCCCGCGAGTTTGCGGTACATGCGGAAGTAATTCTGGAACGTGATCGACGCAAGCGTTTGGTTCTCGCTTTGGATCGAAACATTCTCCTTGGCTTCGATAGCCTGGTGCAGGCCGTCGGACCAGCGGCGGCCGGGCATCAGGCGGCCAGTGAACTCGTCGACGATGATCACCTCGCCGTCCTGGACTACGTAGTGCCGGTCCCGGAAGAAAAGGTTGTGCGCCCTGAGCGCCGCGTTGAGGTGATGCATCAGGTTCACGTACGCCGGCTCGTAGAGGCTGCGCCCTTCGGGCAGCAGCCCTGCACGGCCGAGGAGCTTTTCGGCGTGCTCGTGCCCGTCTTCGGAGAGCAGCACGGTGTGGTTTTTCTCGTCGACGTAGAAGTCGCCCGGCGCGCCTTCCTTTTCCTGGCGCTTGAGCATCGGCGCCACCTTGTCCATGCGCTGATAGATCTCAGTGCGGTCCTCGGCCCGCCCGGAAATAATGAGCGGCGTGCGCGCCTCGTCGATCAGGATCGAGTCGACTTCGTCCACGATCGCGTAGTTAAGCTTGCGCTGGAAGCGGTCGCCCACCTGCATCGCCATGTTGTCGCGCAGGTAATCGAAGCCGAATTCGTTGTTGGTGCCGTAGGTGATGTCGGCGGCGTACGCCGATTGTTTTTCGGCGTGCGGCATCTGGGTCAGGATCACGCCCACCGACAGCCCGAGGAATTTGTAGACCTTCCCCATCCACTCCGCGTCCCGGCTCGCGAGGTAGTCGTTGACCGTGACGATGTGCACGCCGCGGCCGGAGAGAGCGTTGAGGTACGCGGGCAAGGTCGCGACCAGCGTCTTGCCTTCGCCGGTGCGCATCTCCGAGATCTTGCCGTCGTGCAGGACCATGCCGCCGATCAGCTGCACGTCGAAATGGCGCATGTTGAGCACGCGCTTCGCCGCCTCGCGGACCACGGCGAAGGACTCCGGCAGGAGCTCGGCGAGCGCCGCCTTTTCCGCCGCGTCGCGTTCCTCTTCGGGAACGCCCTGGATCCGCTTTGCGAAGCGCTCTCTCAGCTCGAACGTTTTGGCTCCCAGGCCGTGATCCGGGAGCGCCGCCATCGACGGCTCGAAAGCGTTGATCGCCCGCACCGACCTGCCGTAGTGCTTGAGCAGCCGATCATTGCGGCTGCCGAACACCGCCTTCAGTACGCGGGAAATCATCGAGGAATGACTGCCGTGGAGCGCAAAGGTTCGAAGTTTATCACGCCGGAGTGGCTGCTCCCCGCGATTCGGGCGAAACTGGAGCGCGAGGGAACCCGCGCGATGGGGACTTCCGGTGCTGGGCGCGCCGGAAATGCCGGCTAGCGCGCCGTGGCCTGAAGGAATCGGATCGGGTTCTGCGCCACGGTGCGGTAGCGGACTTCGAAGTGCAGGTGCGGGCCGGTGGCGCGACCGGTGGATCCGGATTCGGCGATCTTGCTTCCGCGCTGAACCACCTCTCCTTCCCTGACCAGAACTCTCGAGCAATGAGCGTAGCGGGTCGTGAAATCGTTGCCGTGGTCGATCTCCACCAGGAAACCGTATTGGGGATGCGGTCCCGAGTAGATCACCACGCCACCCGCCGCCGCGAAAACGGGGGTCCCGATATCCACGGGGAAATCCACGCCCTCGTGCATGGCGAGCATGCCGTTGAACGGATCGATGCGCCAGCCGTAGCTCGATGCGCTGTAGGCCGCGTCCACTGGAGGAATCGTCGGCATGAGCTTCTTCTTCACCTTGGCGTCGAACAACTGCGACTCGAGGATCCCGAGGGAGTCGCTCCGGTTTTCCATCTGTCTGGAAAGCTGGTCGAGCTGCCGGTTGAATTCTGCCATCGAGAAATCTTGCGCCGGGATGCTCGACACCGCGCCACCGCGGCCGGGCGCCTCGTTGAAGCGGAATTCCCCGGGCTTGAGCCCGGCAAGGGTCGACAGGCGTTCGCCGAGCGCGTCTAGGCGCATGAGCTGGGCCTGCATCTGGCCGAGCTTGACCGCCATGGCGTTCAGGTTTTCCCTCAGGAATTCTTCAGTCTTGCGTCGCTGCGCTTCCTGCGCCGACAAAACCAGCGAATCGAGCAGCGGAAGCTTGAACTCGGTGGCATGGCGTACGGTGATCCAGAACAGTCCAAGCGTAAGGCTGAACACCAGCAGTGCCATGAATACGACGCTGGCAACCAGGTGCCGGTTGGTCAAGGTCAAGGACCTCGCCTTGGCCAACTTGCTCGAGACAAGAATAATATGCATGCTGCCCCCTCCTGGGGCCGCACTCTACATACATACGCCTATGAAGAACCCCTACGCCTTCTTGGATCAGCCCGACGGCATCGCTCCGCTCATGCCGCAGGCGCGGCGCTTGATCGAGTTGCGCGAGATTCTCGCAGCTGTGCTGCCGGAATCCCTCGCGCGATGCTGCTCGATCGCAAACTACAAGCAGGGAAATGTCGTTATTTTTGCTGCCAACGGCGCGATCGCTGCCAAACTGAAACTTATGCTCCCGGCATTATCGGAGCAGCTTTCGAAACGAGCGATGGAGGTTACCGGATTGGAGGTGCGCGTGCAACCCCTCGATTCGGACCCTCAAGTTGTTGAAAAATCAGCCAAAATGAGCCTCGAGGCGGCCTTGGTATTGGCCCGGCTGTGCGAGCAACTCCCTGATTCAGAACTGAAAACTACCGTCGGGAAGATCGCGTCCAGGCACCGCAAGTAGGTCCCTACCTAGACGAGCACAATTGCACGTTCGAGCAGGAGAAGGCCGAAAACCAGCAGAGCGAAGATCACGGCGTACTTGAATACCTGAAACGCGAAGCGCAGATACTTCCTGTCGCGGGTCAGCAGGTACAGGACTATTCCAGCCGCGGTGGCGAGCACCGCGAGAATTGCGGCGATGCGCAGAGCGAGCATTAGGCTCGCGACACTCCGCTCACCCGGCAGGCAGGGCAAACAACCGGGACAGGGCAGCGGGCGCGTCCTCCTCGCGCTCGAAGGTCACGCATTCCCAGGCATCCTTGGAGGCAAGCGTCGCCCGCACCAAGCGGTTGTTCAGGGCATGGCCGGATTTATGGGCCGAAAAATAGCCGATCAACGGGTGCCCGATCAGGTATAGATCACCGATTGCGTCGAGCAACTTGTGCTTGACGAACTCGTCGCTATAGCGCAGTCCCTCGACGTTCAGCACGCGGTACTCGTCCACCACGACGGCGTTTTCGAGGCTCCCGCCCAGAGCGAGGCCCGAATCGCGCATCGCCTCCACGTCTTGGATAAAACCGAAGGTGCGCGCTCGGGCGACTTCCTTGACGTAGGAGGTATCGGCAAAGTCGACGTGGGCCGCCTGCGCCGAGCGCTCGAAAGCGGGGTGGTCGAACTCGATCGAAAACGAAAGTTTGAAACCTTCGAACGGTTCGAAGCGCGCCCACTTGTCGCCGTCGGTCACTTCAACTGTGTTCTTGATTCGGAAAAAACGCTTGGGCGCGGGCTGCTGCTCGATGCCGGCCGATTGAATGAGAAAGACGAAAGGCGCGGCGCTCCCGTCCATGATCGGTACTTCCGACCCGGTGAGATCGACGTAGGCGTTGTCGATGCCGAGCCCCGCGAATGCCGACATGAGATGCTCGACGGTGGCCACTTTCGTCCCGCTTGCCTCCAACGCGCTGCAAAGCCGAGTGTCGGTGACCTTGAAGGCGTCGGCCACGATGTCGATCGGCACGGGCAAATCGATACGCCGAAACACGATGCCCACGTCTGGCGAAGCCGGTCGCAGTGTCACGGCCACTTTCTCGCCCGTGTGCAGGCCGACGCCGGTGGCGCGAATCACGGATTTGAGGGTGCGCTGCTTGAACATTTGCGTCGTTGCAGCAATTGCCGTAGCCGATTGAAAGTATGGAATTTTAGCATAGCGCCCGGGCTCACCGCCCAGAATTCCGGCATGCCCGCCGCGTTTGCCCCCTCAATGCGGCCGCTTGCGCAGGTATGCGGGGACGAAAGCGACGGTGCGGATCAGCACCGGCGCCGTCCGAATGGGCAGTCGCACGCTCGTTCTTGCGATCAAGGGCTTGCGCAGATAGCGAGGCATGCCCGGTCTCTTGGCTGTGCTCATGTGATTTCTCCCTAGTCGGCTTGCTTGCGCAGGAATGCAGGAATGTCGTACTTGTCGACCCCGCTGTTCTGCAGCGCTTCTATCGTCGAGGCGCGGTTCTTGCGGATCACCGCGGGCATCTCGTCGAGCACCCGGTAATCCACTCCCGCTACCGGCCGGTTGTCAGTGCCGGTCTTTTGCACCAGCTTCGGCTTGGACTGACGCGCGACCTGCGGTTGGCCGAGACCCGTCGCAATCACGGTGACGCGCAGCTCCTCGCCCATGGGATCGTCGTAGACGGCGCCGAAGATGATGGTCGCGTCGTCCGCGGCGAAGCCGCGGATGGTGTTCATCACCTCCTTGGTCTCGCGCAGCCTCAGGCTCGATTTGTTGGCCGTGATGTTGACCACCACACCCCGCGCGCCGGACAGATTGACGCCTTCGAGCAAGGGGCAGGCCACCGCCTGTTCGGCGGCGATGCGCGCGCGATCGACGCCGGAAGCGACCGCAGAACCCATCATCGCCATTCCTTGCTCGGCCATCACGGTGCGAACGTCTTGGAAGTCGACGTTGATGAGGCCCGGCACGTTGATGATCTCGGAGATTCCGGCGACCGCGTTCTTGAGCACGCTGTCGGCCGCGGAAAACGCCTCCTCCATCGACACGTCGTCACCGAGCACTTCCTCGAGTTTCTCGTTGAGAATCACGATGACGGAATCGACGTGCTGGGACAGCTCCTCGATGCCGATCTCGGCGGCCTGCATCCGGCGCACGCCCTCGAACGAGAAGGGCTTGGTGACGACCGCGACGCTGAGGATGCCCATCTCCTTGGCGACTTCCGCAACCACGGGTGCGGCGCCCGTGCCGGTGCCGCCGCCCATTCCAGCGGTGATGAAGGCCATGTGCGAGCCGCGCAGGGCATCGGCGATTTGCTCGCGAGCCTCAAGCGCCGCGGCGCGCCCGGCTTCGGGCTTGGCCCCTGCGCCGAGGCCTGTCGACCCGAGTTGGATCTGGCTCTTCGCCTGGGTGCGCGACAGCGCCTGTCCGTCGGTATTGGCGGTGATGAACTCGACGCCGGCCACGCCGTTTCGGATCATGTGATCGACGGCATTGCCGCCCGCGCCGCCGACACCGATCACCTTGATCACGGTGCCGCTCGCTGTGTTTTCGACGACTTCAAACATGCTGACCTCCTTCCGGGGTGAAGAAAAAAAACGCTTGCCAGCCGTGCACTTCTAAAAATTCCGTTGAAACCATTGGCGCATCCTCTTGGCGATCTGCTTAAGAGATCCCCCCTGTCGCGCGATGAGCCCGCGCTGCGTCTGCACCACGCCTTCGAGCAACAGGCCGACGCCCGTGGCGTAGCGCGGGCTACGTACCACATCCGACAGCGAGCCGGTGTAGCGGGGAATGCCCAGCCGCACCGGCATGTGAAATATCTCCTCCCCCAACTCCACCATCCCCTGCATCACTGCGGAGCCCCCCGTGAGCACGACCCCCGAGGAAAGGAGTTCCTCGTAGCCGGAGTCGCGCAGCACCTGCTGAATGAGGGAGTAGAGCTCCTCGACGCGGGGCTCGATGACCTCTGCGAGCGTCTGGCGCGAAAGCATTCGCGGGGGGCGGTCGCCCACGCCGGCGACCTCGACCATCTGGCCGGCCTCGGCAAGCTGCCTGAGCGCGCAGCCGTGGCGAACCTTGAGTTCCTCGGCCTCCGCGGTGGGCGTGCGCAGCGCCATCGCGATGTCGTTGGTGATCTGGTCTCCGGCGATCGGGACCACGGCCGTGTGGCGGATCGCGCCTTCGCGGAACACGGCGATATCGCTCGTGCCGCCGCCGATGTCGACGAGGCACACGCCGAGTTCCTTTTCGTCCTCGGTCAGCACGGCAAGCGAAGACGCCAGCGGCTGCAAAATCAGATCGTTCACTTCCAGTCCACAGCGGCGCACGCACTTGACGATGTTCTGCGCCGCCGAGACGGCTCCGGTGACGATGTGCACTTTGACCTCGAGCCGCACGCCGCTCATGCCGAGCGGCTCGCGCACCCCGTCCTGCCCGTCGATGATGAATTCCTGGGTGAGGATGTGCAGCACCTGCTGGTCGGTCGGAATGGGCATGGCGCGCGCGGTCTCGATCGCGCGCTCGACATCGATCGGGGTCACCTCCTTGTCCTTGATCGCTACCATCCCCGTCGAGTTGAAGCTCTTGATGTGGCTCCCGGCGATGCCGGTGAAAACGCGCTCGATCTTGCAGTCGGCCATCAATTCCGCTTCCTCGAGGGTGCGCTGGATGGCGTTCACGGTCGCCTCGATGTTTACGACCACGCCCTTTTTCAGACCCTTGGATTCGTGACCGCCAGTCCCGATGATGTCCATGCGTCCGTCGGGGAAAAGCTCCGCCACCATCGCCGCCACCTTGGAGGTGCCGATGTCCAGAGCAACGATGAGGTTCTTGTTTTCCCTCGCCATGTCAGACTCGCTTGCGCGCGCGGGGCTCGGGCCGGGCGATCTCGGGAACGCGCAACGCAAAGCCGTTGGGGTAGCGCAGGTCGACATAGTCGAGACGGTGCCGGGACTCGCCGAGGGTCTGCGGGTAGACGGAGACGAGCCTGGCAAGACGGCCCTCGACGCGGTCCTTGTCCGAGTCGTGCCCGAGCTGCACGGTGAGCCCGTTGGAGAGCCTGACTTGCCATGACAGTCGGGAGCTCAGCAGGACCTGCCGGGGCTCGAGGGCGAGCGGAGCTAGCAAACCCCGAAAGGCAAGGTAGCGTTGCGTGACTTCGCCTTCGCTACCGGCGGGCCCGGAGAAGACCGGCAGCGTGGCGTCACTCTGCCCGCGGAAAAGCTCTCCATGAGTATTCACGAGCTGCGGCCCTCGTTTTTGGCCCCAGCGCGCGAGCGCTGCGTGCTCCTCGATGCGCACTTCCAGGCGATCGGGCCAGCGGCGCCGCAGTTCAGCTCGGCGCACCCAAGGAATCCCCTCGAACAGCGCGCGCACCGCCTCCAGGTCCACGGTAAAAAAAGTGCCCTTGACGCGGCCCTGGAGCGCGTGGACGATCTCGTCGCGCGCGACATGCTGGAGCTCGCCCCCCACGACGATGGTCTTGAGCGAAAACACGGGGGACTCGAACAGGACACGCGCGCCGGCGTAGACGATGAGCGCGAGCGCAAGCGCGTAGAGCGCGTTTGCGGCGACGTTGGCGAGGCGCGCGTTATCCCACACGATCGTCTCCCGGCTCCGCGACCTGCGCCAGCTCGAGAATCCGCAGACACAGATCTTCGAACGACAACCCGGCGTGGCGCGCTGCCATGGGCACGAGCGAGTGGTCGGTCATCCCCGGAGAGGTGTTGACCTCGAGGAAATAGGGCTTCCCCGTGCTGTCGAGCATGAGGTCCACACGACCCCATCCGCTGCAGCCCAAGATTCTGAAAGCCCGCAGCGCTTCGTCCTGGATGATGCGCTCGGCGTCGGGGGGCAATCCGCAGGGAATGATGTAGCGGGTGTCGACGGCGCTGTACTTCGCCGCGTAGTCGTAGAACACGCGTGGCGTTTCGAGCTTGATCAGCGGAAGGGCCGTGTCTCCCAGGACCCCGACGGTCAGCTCGACGCCGTCCACGAACGCTTCAGCGATCACGACGCGGTCGTAGTTGGCGGCAAGCGCGTAGGCTTCCGGGAGATCACGGGCGCTCTTCACCTTGGTCATGCCGATCGACGAGCCTTCGTTGGCGGGCTTGACCATCAGAGGCAGCCCCAGCCGCGTCGTTACGCCGTTGCGATCGCTTTCGCGCGTGAGCAGCTCGCTGTGCGGCGTCGGAATGCCACTTCCCTGCCAGACGAGCTTGGTGCGCCACTTGTCCATCGCGAGGGCACTGCCGAGAACGCCAGAGCCGGTATACGGAATGCCGACCAGCTCGAGCGCGCCCTGGACCGTGCCGTCCTCGCCGTAGCGGCCGTGCAGCGCGATGAAGACGCGGTCGAACCGATCTCTGACGAGCGCGTCGAGTCCCCGCTCTTTCGTGTCGAAGGCGTGGGCGTCCACGCCTTTTTTCTTCAGGGCGCCCAGCACCCCCGTGCCGCTCTTGAGCGACACGGCGCGCTCGGCCGAGCGCCCGCCCATGAGCACGGCGACCTTTCCAAAGTCGCTCACCCGGCCTCCCCAATGATTCGTACTTCGGGGACCAGCTCGATGCCGAAGCGTTCTTTCACGGTGTCGCGCGCGTGCTCGATCAGCGCCTCGATGTCCGAAGCACGCGCCTTTCCCTTCGGGTTGACGATGAAATTCGCGTGTTTCTCCGAGATTCGAGCGCCGCCGATCTCATGGCCCTTGAGCCCGCAGGCCTCGATGAGGCGCGCCGCGTGGTCGCCGGGCGGGTTGCGGAATACCGAGCCGGCATTCGGAAGCTCGAGAGGCTGCTCCGCGATGCGCTTCGCGAGCAGCTCCTTGATGCGCGCTCGGGCGCGTTTCTCGTCACCCGGGCGGAAACGGAACCAAGCTGCGAAAAACCATTCGTCCTCGCCCAGTTTCGATCCGCGCAGCGTGACGCGGCGATAGCCAGCCTCGAAATCTCCCGCGGTACGGTCGCTCAATGCCCCGGCGCGCGATATCGTCAGCACCTTCGCGACGACGTCCCAGGTTTCCGACCCGTAGCAGCCGGCGTTCATCGCGAGCGCCCCGCCGACCGTGCCGGGCACTCCGGAGAGGAACTCCGCGCCCTCGAAGCCGCGCGTCGCCGCGAGCCGGGCCACCTTGGGACAGGCGACGCTCGCTTCGGCGTAAATCAAGCCGCCCTCGACGCGCATCGCGCCGTGCGGGCTGTGCATCAAGACGACCGTCCCGTGAAATCCGCCGTCACGCACGAGCAGATTGCTTCCAAGTCCCACGAAGCAGACCGGTTCGCCCCTGGGAAGGGTCGTGAGGAATGCGGCAAGGTCGGCGCGGTCGGCCGGAACGTAGGCCCGTCCGGCGACACCACCTGCGCGCCAGCTGACGTGCTTCGCCATCGGTTCGTTCAGCCGCAGGGAACCGCGCAGCGCGACGCCGGATCGGTCGATCGGCTCGGTCATCTTCATCTTCCGGTCCTGGCGAGCGCCGCAGGCACGCCGCCGATCGAACCCGCACCCATGGTCAGGACGACGTCACCCGGGCGCACGATCTTGCGGATGGCATCGGGCATGTCGGCGATTCTCTCGACGAATACGGGCTCGGTCTTGCCCGCAACGCGGATCGCGCGGGCGAGCGAGCGCCCGTCGGCGGCAACGATCGGAGTCTCGCCCGCCGGATAGACTTCCGCGAGCAGGAGCGCGTCCACGCCAGACAGAGCCTTCACGAAGTCCTCGAACAGATCGCGCGTGCGCGTATAGCGGTGGGGCTGAAAGGCGAGCACGATGCGCCGACCCGGAAAGGCGCCGCGCGCCGCGTCGAGCGTCGCCCGCATCTCGGCCGGGTGGTGCCCATAGTCGTCGACCAAAGTGAACCTCCCCGCCGATTTGCCGTTTGGAGCAACGGCAACTTCACCGTAGCGCTGGAAACGCCTGCCGACGCCGCGGAACTCGGCGAGCGCCTTTCGGATCGCCGCATCGGGAACGCC